>JBGGNE010000258.1:0-27661 GCA_041287705.1 Methylacidiphilales bacterium
CTGTACTCCTGCGTCTGCAGCGGACGCACCGAGGGAGACCGCATCTGCGACCAATGCGGCACTGCCCACGCCAAAAGAGCCGCGCGCGGTCTCTGTTCAGATGCCGCAGTTGGAGCAAGTCTTTGCATCGCCCGACTTCGCGCCCAGCGCCGTGGCGGTTTCACGCACCGGGCGTATTTTTGTGGAGTTTCCTCGGTTTACGGATCAGCCCAGCAATCCTTCCGTGGCTGAAGTCTTTCCTGATGGCACCAGCAAGCCTTACCCTGGTGGCGGCTGGAACGACTGGGCGAAAGGCAAGCCGGCAGATCAGGCCTTCGTCAGCACCAACACGCTCAACATCTTCCCTGTGGATCCTGATGCGCTTTGGGTAATGGATACGGGCTCCCCGTTCCTCGGCAAGAATCTGGAGGGCGCCGCCAAAGTCATCCGGATAGATCTGAAGACGAATACTGTGGCGCGTGTCTATCCGCTGCCGCGCAGTGCATTGCCTGAGAACGGTTACCCCAATGATCTGCGCCTGAGCCCGGACGGCGCGACGGCCTATATTACCGAGAGCGGTACCGGCGCTATTCTGCTGCTGGATGTGAAGTCTGGTGATGTGCGGCGTGTGCTGAGCGATACGCCGCTGACCAAAGCCGACCCCAAACGCGTCCCGCGCGCTGAAGGCATTGAGCTGCGCATGAAGGATGGCGGCCAGCCCTTCCGTGTTCACGCTGATGCACTGGAACTGAGCCCGGATGGCAAGTGGTTCTACTACACGACCGTGGATGGTCCTCTGTACCGCGTGGCAACGGACGATCTTAAGGACAAGACATTGTCGCCTAAAGAGATGGAGTCGCGGGTAAAACTGGCGGCTGATATCCCCACGGTGGGCGGTACGGCGATGGATGCCAACGGCACCATGTTTTTTTCTGAGACCGACACAGGTTCTATCACCAGTCTTCGCGTTGAGCAGAAACCCGATTCCCACGTTCCGTTTTCCCGCCGCACACTGGTTAAGGACAAACGCCTTATCTGGCCTGATGCCATCTTTCTGGCCGACGATGGCTACTTATACGTATGTGCTGCGCAAATCAATCGGCTGCCACTTTTTGCGGGGGCCAGGCCGCAGGAGAAACCTTTTTTTGTTTATAAAGTGAAGCTCCCGCCGAAGCACACGCTCTCTATTATAGAGGGCTCTTCGAGCCACTTTCAGAAGGGAAACAAGGCGGACATAACCAGTGAATAAATAGTACACGAGAGAGAATATCTTAGTCGCCGTATTAGCATTCTGCAAACTGCTGCGTTAGATTTGCGGCTATGGCTAACATCTCCTCCAACACTACAATGGACGTCGTGAACGAAGTGCGGCCCCTGGCATTCAACTTCGCGAGCGACGATCCGCACTCTCTGCCGTGCATCCCCAACAGCCGGCTGCCGCTGCTGGTTTACCGCAAAGCCTTCACGCCCCGCAAAGGTGAAGATCTTGCGCAGGAAATCGTACAGCGGTTTGAGTCCAACAACTGGACGGGTACCTGGATCAACGGCATCTACAACTACCACCACTTTCACAGCAAGAGCCATGAAGTGCTGGGAATCAGCGCAGGCTACGCGACGGTGCACATGGGCGGCGAGCATCACGGGCGGCTGATAGAAATCCAGACCGGGGACGTTCTGGTCATTCCCGCCGGTGTAGGTCACAAGCGTGTCAGCAGCAGCGAGGACTTTCAGGTCGTGGGCGCCTATCCCGACGATCATGAATGGGATATCCTGCGTGGCACTCCTGCCGAACGAGCCGAAGCCGATCACAACATCGCTGAAGTTCCTCTGCCGGATTCCGACCCGATTTATGGATGGGGCGAAAATACGCCGCTGATGAAGTTATGGAAATAAATTGCAACAGCTGAATCCCTTCAGCCGCTTGTCAGTCCATATTATTAAATAAATACCCTAACCCCCAACTTTCCTAACCCTTAACCCTGCCGCCAGTCAATCAAGTCAGACCCAGCCAAGAGGCAACAGAGTGAGGGCGTCCGTGCGCACGGGCGCCCGAGCTCCAGCAAAAACATCCCGCACGGTAATCTTTCCGATAATTTGCGCGTTAAATTCCTCCAGCCGTTCCGCTGGAATCCATAGTTCCTGGGCCTGCCGCCCGCCCACCATCTGCACGGGAAACTGAGCCAGATAGTCCTGCGGCAACGCAAACTCCAGCACGAAGCCCATATAATCCGAGGCTTCATCCTTCGTATTCCAGTCCTCCGCAATCCGCACCGCGTATTCCCGAGATGTTACCGGATAAAAGATAGGCTGCCAGTAAAGCCGCGGCGGAAAAGCCCGCATCCCGCTCTTGTGGATTATCTCCAGCTCTTTAAGGCCAACGGGGCGATAGAGTGTCGTGGCGGCGATAGAGGGAGCAGTCATATCGGGAATGGAATTTATCAGGATAGCATTACTTTACCAGCAGGCTTTGAATCTCAGTCCGGAATCGCTTTTTGACTCGGGAAGGGTAGGCTTGTCCAAGGAATAAACACTTATGGAAGCAAGCTTTTGGCACGGTCGCTGGGAAAGAAACGATATCGGGTTTCACGAAGAAGAAGTGAATCCGCTGCTGGTCAGCAATATTGGCAAACTGTCGCTGGCAGCGGGCAGTCGGGTGTTCGTACCGCTGTGCGGCAAAACGCGGGACATTTCCTGGCTGCTCGGCCACGGATATCGCGTAGCCGGTGCTGAACTCAGCGGTCTGGCCGTCGACCAGTTATTTGCCGACCTGGGAATGGAACCGCAGATATCCACAACGGGCGAGCTGCAACACTATCAGGCGCCCGGCATCGACATCTTTGTCGGCAACATTTTTGATCTGTCGAGCAACCTCCTCGGCCACATTGATGCCATTTACGACCGCGCCGCCCTGGTTGCGCTCCCCGAAACCTTGAGAGTCCAGTACGCGTCCCATCTGATGGCACTGACAAGTAATGCCCCGCAACTCCTCATCTGCTACGTCTACGACCAGGCCCTGATGGACGGCCCGCCGTTCTCCGTCCCCAACGAGAGCGTCAACCGCTACTACAAAGCCCGCTACGACTTAACCCTGCTCTCATCGGAAGATCTGCCTGGCGGACTCAAAGACAAGTACAAGGCGCTAGAGAATGTGTGGCTGCTGAAGAAGAAGGCCGTGTAGGGAAAGCAGGTACTCCCATTCCTCGTGATAGCATGGTATCAGGAGTAAAGCTTCTGCAGCCATGTCACAAAAGATTGTGCTTCAGGAAGACCTGCATCTAGGTAGCGAGCTTTAATAGCCAGGCCAAACGGCTTGCCTGGTTCTTGCTGCCATGCCAGCCATGTGTGCATTAATGCTTTAATCCTTGCGAGGTCGGAGAACCTCTGTTCGGGCAGAGCTTCTGTGTCTATTACTTCCTTTGCATATGGTATTAACCTGTCACCTGCGGGAATGAGGAAATGAAGAAAATCTTCGAGCACACCATTCGTCTGATTGTTAGGCATCAACCAGATGCCCACGCGAGGTAAAGGTACCCTTGGAGATCCTATTATCGTACCATGTTTATCTGGTATTCGAGGAACCGAGTAACCAAGTTCCTTAAGCTTGTCAGAAACGGATTGCCATCTGTGAGCAAGATTTTCATCGGCATCAAGAATGGCTCCGACAATAGAATCAGGCAAACCTGCTTTAAGATGGATGGGAAGTTCAGTTAGTAAACGGGTATAGCCTTCGGTATTCCTGATCTCCTTTTTATCCAGAGGCCGGATGTTGTGGTGTCCCTGAATATTGAGCACAACATTATAGTCGTCCACACCCTCCACTAAGAGAATCTTCCTTGCCATGACTTAGCGAAGCTCAATATGTGCGCGGGTTGCAACTTCCAGCTCTTTTTCACAAAATACGGTGGGATATGTTACCCCTTCGTGGCGCAACAGCCGCAGTAAAACCCCTTCTTCAGGATCATTGGATGCTGCTTTCTGAAAGGATTCAATACAATCCCAGCTGTGTGTAGTGGCGAAGACCTGAACGTTCCAGCGTCTCGCCAGAGTGAAAACAGTCTCCCATACTTTAGGAAGAATGGAATAGTGGAAACCATTTTCTATTTCATCCACCAGAAGAACACCGTTTTTTGCGCTGATGAGTGAGAGGATAAGGCCGAAGAGACGGTTGACGCCGTCTCCGTAGCTGCCAAGGGTCACAGGACGTTTGTACTCTTTACTTTTGACTATAATGGTACGTTTTGTGGATGAATCTTGGCTTCCCACAATTCGGACATCAAGAATGCCAGGAGAGATAATTTGAAGTGCAGCAATTAAATCCTGTTCTTCGGGAGTGAGAGCAATGTTGTCCCAGAGAGAGGCGTAATGGTTACTGTTGCGCAAGCCATTGGAACCAACAAATATGCAAGGCAAAAGAGTCTTTACGCTTAATGAGGATGGATTGCTGCCCATCGCATTAAAAGCCTCGAGCATTAGGAGCCAGTGTCCTTGTTTGCCTTGAATTACAATGTGTGGTCGCGGGGAGTATCGGAAGCCGAAGTCGTTGATTTCCTTGCCTTTATTGTCTAATACATCCTCAGATGAGCTGACTTCGCTCCACTTTATTTGTGTGCTAATACTGTAGCGTACATTGCCTTTCGAATCGGTAGCAGAAAACGAAAAAGGCTCGGTGCAATCTTCCAGATTTGGGTAACCAGTGAATAAACTACAAACAACTGGATCATCTGACGCCCTTGATGGCCTGGTATCACGAGATTCAAGTATACTATGCAGCGTAAGAGGGGAAGCATTAGTAAACAACAACCATAACGACTCCAGAAACGTCGACTTACCGGCGTTATTCTGCCCTGTTATAAGTGTCACGCCCCCCAGTCCTTCTACAGTCAGGCTCTGGAAGGCACGGAAATTACTGACTGTGAGGGAATGAATATGGCGGGACATGCGGGTTGCATGGAACTGCTTCAATCACTACGCAGAAGAACAATCCAGGTATGCATAACATGCAATCCCAGGGAGCTGCTACTGGCTCTGCCAACCCTGGGATTTCATGTATAAGGTCTTCGTGGAAGATGCCTTTATGCTGCTTTGTAGCAGCTTAATGCTTATGCGAGTCCGTCTGCGGCTTCAGGCCGGCGGCTTCGCGGTAGTCGGGGGGGAGGAGGGATTCCACCGTTACGCCGCGGAATTCGAACAGGCGCTGGATGGTTTCCTCAATGAGGTTGTTGGGGCAGGAGGCGCCAGCGGTGATGCCTACGTTAACGGGGCCGCTGGGCAGCCAGTTCTCCGTCTCCACTTCGTGGCCGATGTGCTGGTTGTAGTGCTGGATCTTTGTGGGGGAGATCAGCTTGTCGGAGTTCTTGATGAAATAGGTGGGGAGCTGTGCTTCGCCCATTTCGGCCAGGTGGGAGGTGTTGCTGCTGTTGTAGCCGCCGACGACAATGAGCATGTCGACCGGGTCGCCGTCCAGCATGACGCGAAGGGCGTCCTGGCGCTCCTGGGTGGCACCGCAGATGGTATCGAAGAAGCGGAAATGGCCATTCAGGTTTTCCTCGCCAAAACGGTCGATGATCGCCTGCTTGATGCGGCGCTGCACTTCTTCGGTTTCGCCACGCATCATGGTGGTCTGATTGGCTACGCCTACCGCACGCAGGTGCAGGTCGGGATCAAAGCCGGGGGAGGTGGCGCCGTCGAACTTGGCCAGGAACTCCTGTTTGTTGCCGCCGTGGCGGATGTAGTTACAGACGTAATCCGTCTCGGCCAGCGTGAAGACCACGAGATAGTGGCTGCCCTGATTGTCGGACATGGCGCGCGAGGCGGTCGCTTTGGTTTCCTCGTGCCACGCCTTGCCGTGAATGATGGAGGTGATGCCGCCGCGGACGTACTCGCGGATGCGGCGCCATACCATCATAACGTCGCCACAGGTGGTATCCACCATCTTGCAGCCGATCTGCTTGAGGCGATTCATTACCTTTACCTCGGCGCCGAAGGCGGGGACGATGACGACGTCTTCGGACGTAAGCTGATCCAGTTCGTAGGTGCCGTTCTTTTCCTGCAGCGTGCGGATGCCCATGTCGCGCAGCTGATCGTTCACTTCCGGGTTATGGATGATTTCGCCCAGCAGGTAGATGGGGCGGCCGCTGTAGACTTTGGCTGCGGCGTAGGCCAGATCAATGGCGCGCTCCACGCCGTAGCAGAAGCCGAATGCCTTGGCCAGTTTGATGGTGATGCCGGCCGCGCTGACAGGGGCTTTGGTGAAGCGGATATATTCGACGATGGGGCTGCGGTAGTGGGTCTCCACCTGGGCATGCACCAGCTTCATCACCTCGGGAGTGCGCAGATTCGCCTTGCCGGCGGCGTTGACATTCGGCGCAGGCTGGGGCGTTGCGGCGGCAGCGGGTACTGCTGCTGCGGGTGCCGGAGCTGCCGGGGCCGATGGGGTCGTCGTGGCCGGTTCCTCGGAAGGGGTGCTGGTGCTGGGCGTCGTGAACATACAGGGCGAAGCTTCGCCCGTCATGGGCGCGGCGTCAATAGCTTCCTGCATGGGGTGGCTAAAATTTTAGGGACTGGCCACGATGCCCAAGGGCAGGTATAAAGCAGCAGTTCTACATGAAGAAGAAGCCGCAACCTCAGCTTATTATCCGTGACCTCAGACGCAACCGTTCCATCCGATCAGGCAGCATCCATGGTGTTATTTACTGGAAATTCGGCTCCCGTTCCTTCCCGGAACGCGACTGGGACGACTTTGTCAGCGTGCTGATGGCGTGGTGGCGCACCGAACTCTTCATGAAAGCGCGGCGCCGCCGCAATTTCTCGCTGACCTTTATGGATGGTCCGCTTCGGATCAAGGGGATCCATCTCTATAAGGATGACTTCTTGATCAAACTGATCCGTCGCCGCAAAGTGGTGGATATCTACCATGTCAATCTCAACGAGCTGATCGCCGCCTTCCGCAAGGCAGAGATGATCTATAAGGTGCGAAGCCGTACATTGCGACTGTATACCCACTAACAGAACGGTATAAAGGCGTCTGATTATAAGCAGTGGAGAGGAGGCATGGCTCTTATTCTGCCTGCCTGAATTCTTCGCAATTAATCTGAAGTTCGGCCCACCTCGCGGCGTCGAACCGTGCAGGGTGCTTCGCCCTTGTACTTGCCGATTTTATCCTTTTCGATTAAGCGATTAAGCTGTTGTCGCCCGCCCGCGGTTAGGGCTATATCTCTTTCACGCGCACGTTGTACCTGCATGTGTCCAACGGCATTCTGCCCGATTTCTCACTCCATTTACCTCCGCTACCCCCTGATTTTCCGCCATGCTGCTTTCGATCGTCGTACCCGTGTACAAGGAAGAAAAAAATGTGCCGGAGTTCCTGCGCCGCATCCAGCCCATCCTGGAGCAGGTGACCCAGGACTACGAGATCATCTTTGCGCTCGATCCATCGCCTGACCGCACTCAGGAAGTTGTTCTGGAGCATCGTAAGGCGGACCCCCGCATCAAGCTGCTTACGTTCTCACGCCGCTTTGGCCAGCCCATGGCGACCATCGCCGGGCTTCAGTACTCGCGTGGCGAAGCTGTTATCGTTATGGACGTGGATCTGCAGGATCCGCCCGATCTGGTCACCGGGATGATCGATAAATGGCGCGAAGGGTTCGACGTTGTCTACGCCCAGCGCAAGGATCGTAAAGGCGAAACGTGGATCAAGATCCTTATCGCCTCTACAGGCTACAGAATTATCAATCGCATCGCGGACGTGAATATCCCGCCCAACACGGGCGACTTCCGCCTGATGAGCCGTCGCGTGGTGGATGAAGTGTGCCGTCTGAAGGAGTGCCACGGCTTCCTGCGCGGCATGGTGGCTCTGGTCGGGTTCCGCCAGACGTCGATCATGTTCGACCGGCCGGCGCGCTTTTCAGGCGAGGGGAACTATAATCGTTTCCTGGGCTCTCTGCGTATTGGCTTTAATGGTATTTTCTGTTTCTCCAACGCAGCGCTGACCTTAAGCACCATGATGGGCTTTGTCATCGCGGGTCTGTCATTCCTGCTCATGTTTATCTACCTGGGTATGAAAGCGCTTGAGTGGTGGCATGTGATTACCCCGACCTACTACTGGGGAACTCCCGCGCTGATGATTCTCGTTTCGTTTCTGGGCGGTGTGCAGCTTATCAGCATCGGAATTCTGGGTGAGTATGTGGGACGTATTTACGAGGAAGTAAAGCAGCGGCCGAAGTTCATTGTGGATCACGGGTATGGCTTTGAGCCGGGTGTGGCCAGCAGCCACGGCAGTACCATTACATCCATGTCTCCCGCTACAGCAGCTTCGTCGGCGGTCGTACATCCTGCCGTAGTGCCTTAATCTGGTATAAGCCTTTCTTTTTTCACCAGATCCTGCATACTTTATATAGCAAAGAACCCCTTGCCATGTCTCAAACCCAGACCGCGTCAGCAGCATCCCGTTGGCCGAAAACGTTTCCTCCTTTAACCGAGGAGCAGAAACGGATCAGTGATGACTTCATGAAGCACTGGCATGAAGTTCTGCCTCAGCGGTTCGGTCTCATGGATCGTGCTAACCATGATTATCCCGTACGCACCGCTCCCAAAGGCTTTAAGCGCACACTGGAAATAGGCGCCGGTCTGGCGGAACACGTCAACTACGAGAAGCTGACACCCGAGCAGGAGGCAAACTATGTTGCGCTGGAGCTTCGCCAGAACATGGTCGACGCCATCAAGGAGCGCTTTCCCCGCATTCAGGCGGTGGCTGGGGATTGTCAGCAGCGGCTGGACTTTGAGGACGGCCACTTCGATCGCATTCTGGCCATTCATGTGCTGGAGCATCTGCCGAATCTGCCCCTGGCCGTGAAAGAGATGTATCGGGTGTGCGATAAAGAGCGCGGCGTCTTTTCCGTGGTGATTCCGTGCGAAGGCAGCTTGGCCTACACCCTGGCGCGCCGCATTTCCGCTCAGCGCATTTTCGAAAAGCGTTACAAACAGAGCTACCGATGGTTTATCGAACGCGAGCACATTAATCTGCCGCAGGAAATCATCAGCGAACTGGAGCGCTATTTTACCATCACGCACCGCTCTTACTTCCCCGTGCCGCTGCCCTTCATGTGGTGCAATCTCGTTATCATGATGACGTTGAAGCCCAAGGCTCTGTAGCAGTTCTATAACAGATGGAGGCAGGTCCCCAATAGCGTTGGCTAGCTTCTGATCAGCAAGGTTCCAGAGCAAAAACTTTCACTCCCCATTCCCCAGCGACGGCCCCCACAGGGCCGTCAGCTACAGGGTCCAGCGTCACGCTGGGAATGGTCTTACTTGGATTCGACGTACTGAGCGAAGCGGCCTTTGTCGATCGCCTTCATGTACGCTTCGTTGCCGGTGATCAACTTCTGCTTGTAGAAGTTCATGATCGCGTCATCCATGAACTGCATGCCTTCGCCGCGACCGCTGATCAGAACGTCCGTCAGCTTTTCCGGCGCGCCTTCGCGAATGATGGCGGCTACGGCCGGGTTGGCGATCAGGATCTCATTGACCGCAAGACGACCCTTGCCGTCAGAGCGCTTCAGCAGCAGCTGGGCGACAATGCCGCGCAGCGAAGAGGCCAGCATCGTGCGGACCTGATTTTGCTGATCGGCAGGGAACACGTCGATCATACGATCAACGGTTTTGCGCGCGTTATTCGTGTGCAGTGTGCCGAATACCAGCATGCCCGTCTCGGCAGCCGTAAGAGCCAGAGAGATGGTTTCCAGATCGCGCATTTCACCCACCAGCACCACGTCCGCATCTTCGCGAAGCGCGCAGCGCAGGGCGGAGGCGAAGCTGTTGGCGTCGTCCGGTACTTCGCGCTGGGTAATGATGCTGCACTTGTTCTGGTGCACAAATTCGATCGGCTCCTCAATCGTGACAATGTGCTTGGAGAAACCGGTGTTGATGTAATCGATGATGGCCGCGAGCGTCGTGGATTTACCCGAGCCCGTGGGTCCCGTCACCAGCACCAGTCCACCCGTCAGATGTCCGAAATTCTTGATGACTGGCGGCACTCCCAGCTGATCAATCGTCATGATCTTCGTCGGGATGAGACGGAACACGGCGCCCAGACCGTGTAACTGCTTCATGAAGTTGCAGCGGAAACGAGCGTCCTCGTTCATCTCATACGCAAAGTCGAAGTCGCCGCGCTTAAGAAAAGCGGCCCAGCGTTCCGGTCCGGCGATTTCGCTCAGCAGGGATTCCATCTCCACCGCCGTCAGCACTTCCGGGCGAATGGGGGTCATATCGCCGTGCACACGCATCTTGGGCGGCTGACCTTCCTGCAGGTGAAGGTCCGAAGCTTTATGTGCGATCAGTGTCGCAAAAAGGGCATCAATCTTGTTAGCCATGAATAAAGAAAGAAAAAGTAGGGAAAAGAGGCAGGAAGCTGCAAGTAGCAGGAGAAGGGTCTGAATCAGTCCGAGTCTCAGATCAACTCAGCATTAAAATAAACCCTGTTACCCATCCCCAGCGACGGCCCCCGAAGGGCCGTCAGCCACAGGGTCCAGCGTCACGCTGGCTGGTCAGCGTTTGAAGTGGGCTTTGTTTTCGGCGCGATCCATCGCTTCATCGCGGGAGATGATGCCCCGGTTTACCAGATCCAGCAGCGAATCATCCATCAGACGCATGCCGGCCTTCTTGCCCACCTGCATCGTGCCAGGCAGCATGAACGTGCGCGCTTCGCGGATAAGGTGCGCCACGGCAGGTGTGTTAAACAGCACCTCAAGCGCCAGCGCACGACCCTGGCCATCCATACGCGGCACAAGCTGTTGCGAAACAATACCGCGCAGCGATTCCGCCACCATCGTGCGGATCTGCCCCTGCTGCGAAGGCGGGAAGGCGTCCAGAACGCGGTCCAGAGTACGCGAAGCATTGCCCGTGTGCAGCGTGCCAAGGACCAGGTGACCCGTTTCCGATGCCGTAATGGCCAGTGAAATCGTTTCCAGATCGCGCATTTCACCCACCATGATCACGTCCGGATCCTGACGAAGCGAGCCACGAAGCGCATTCGCAAACGACTGCGTGTGGCTGTGCACCTCGCGTTGCGAGATCTGACAACCCTTGGGCGAGAATACGTACTCGATCGGATCTTCCAGCGTAATAATGTGGTCGTGCCGCGTTCGGTTTACCTCTTCCACCATCGCCGCCATCGTGGTGGATTTACCGGAACCGACCGGCCCCGTAATCAGAACCAGACCGTTATGATACTGTGTCAGCACCTTCAGATTCGGCGGCAGCCCCAGCTCATCCATGCTGCGCACTTTCGTTTCCACGATACGGAACACGGCGTCATGGCCCTTGCGCTGGCGGATAATGCTGGTACGGAAACGCCCAAGCTCGCACTGGTAAGAGATTTCCAGGAACTTCTGTTCCATGAACATCGCGTACTGCTCCGGCGTAACAAAGGAGCGGATAACAGAATCCGACTGCTCCGGAGTCATGTTCGGCGTACCGCCCCAGAAAGGACGCAGCACACCGTTCAGGCGCATCAGCGGGGGCGCACCCACGCCAATATGGATATCCGACGCGCCTGCCTGTTTGGCGTACTTCAGAAAGTCGTGACAATGCGCATAGCCCTCAACGTAGGGGAGCAGCGGCGTACCGCTTGCCATGGCCATCGTGACGACAGGCTCAGTAGGATGCACGTACTGTGCGGTGGAGACTGAAGGCGTAATAATACGCGGGGGCGTTGCTGCTGGTGCTGCTTCAGGTGCGGGCGCCGGGGATGCATAGGCCTGGGGCTGCTCCGCCACCGCCACGCCGCCTTCTTCTGCCTGCTGAGGAGCCGCCGCGCGTACAGAGACTACGCGAGGCTGTGCGGCAACCGATACGACACGGGGCTGAGGCTGGCCATGCCCGCCAGCGGCAAGCACCGCGTCATGGGGATTCACGGTTACCATCAGGCGCTGGCTGGCCGGGGGCGGCACGCGGCGCTGGGGGCTGTCCGCAGGCAGCGGGGGAGGACCGCTCGGTTTGGGCGGATGCTGCGCGGGTACTGTCGTGGCGATCACCTGCGACTCCTTGGCCGCGGCAATGTGGGCGGTTTCAGCCTGATGAATAGCCTGACGAAGCAGAAAGGCGTTCTCTTCCGGAAGAATTTGTTGCTCCGTTAATAGATCCAGAGCAGCATAACCAGGATGCGCAGCCAGCCAATGCAACGCAGCTTCGTGCTGCTCGGAGCTAATCCAGCGTTGGTCCAGGCAAGTCGTCAGGACGTATTCGTTATATTGGGCGGGCATAGAAGCAGATTATAGGAAGCCGGCGGGCGCGAAGCGTCTTTGTTAAAAAAGTTGCGCGAGAAAGGAAAGATTCTACATTTGAGACCAGAAAGCAAGCCTGCACAAATGCCGATGCTTGTATTTGACGTCGAAAATCACATTTTGGACATCTTTTTCTCCGTTTATTGGGTTGAGCAAAAGATGGCTTCGCGGATTATCTAAATACAATATTCGGCTCGCCGAAACATTGAAGGCTGCAATACAACGAAGCAACCGCTATGTTCGTATTTTGAGGGGATTTCCAAGCGATATCCGATGTCCTGAACGTAAGGCTCTATTCGTCGTACTTGTAGAACTTAATACCTATGAGCACATCCACCTTATCCCAAGTCACCGCCCAAACTGAAATCGCCGAAGCCCTGGCCAGCTGGACCAAAGCCTTCTGCAGCAAAGATCTGGATTCCCTCATGTCCCACTACGCGGACGATGTTGTGGAATATGATGTAAAACCGCCCCTTCAGAACAAAGGCAGCAGCGCCGTGCGGCAGATCTTCGCGGATTGCTTCCCCTGCTTCCCTGAAAACTTCAGCCTGGAGATCCGCGACCAGTACATCCACGCCGGTGATGATGTCGCCGCCATTCACCGCTTCACCCGTGTGGTGTGCGATGACAGGAATCACCCTGCCGCCCAGAACTGGCTGCGCGTGACGGCAGTCTACAGGAAGCTGGCCGGCCAGTGGAAGATCGTCCACGACCACGTCTCGTTCACGTTCGACTTCAGCAAAGGACAGATCGCATTCGGTCTGCAGCCGTAGAAAGTTGCATCGCCCGTGGCTGGAAGGGTGGGAGTTGAGGTCGGGCGGAATAAATCTGGCCGGCTCAACAGAGAAAATCGGTGTGGGCCGGGCGTAAGCGAGCGAGCGCCCGACCCAAAATGCTCTATATACTACAGCTCTTCTTCCGTCATGATTGTGTCGCTGTGCTCGTAGCAGGGGGCGCAGCAGCACAGAAAGACCAGGGGCTCGTCGCTGATGTTGGTGATTTTATGGCGCATGCCGGGCGGGATGGCGATTGCGTCGCCGGGGCCGACTTCGCGCTCCACGTGCTCCAGACGCATGCGGCCGTGGCCGTGCAGGATGTAGTAGATCTCCTCGGCTTTGGGGTGATAATGCTCCGTGGTGGAGCGCCCCGGCGGCAGGGTGGCCTCCGCAAGGCTCTGGTTGCGGATGGATGAGTTGCGGTAGGCGAGAAGCTCGCGGATTGTCGAGCCGTCCGCCGTGGTGAAAGGCGTGGTATCGTCGCGTTGAATGACATCCATGCTTTTCAACTTGTGCCACATTGGCGCGAGTGAAAAGCAAAATCTGTTATGCCAAAGGGCCAGGACCGGGACCTGCGGCACGGCAACCGAAGCATCACGAATCGATTTCGTTAGACTCCGTGTAGAGCTTGCCAAGCAGATCCACGCAAAGTGCCTCCAGTTCAACGGAATAGCTTTCGATGCGGCGCGTGTAATAGCTGTGTGCGATGAGGGACGGAATGGCTGCGACAAGACCCGCGACGGTGGTATGCAGCGCCTCGGCAATACCCTGCGCGATCTGTACGCCCTGGGTGCTGAGCCCGCCCGTCTGGCCGCCGACCGTGCCGAAGATGGTGATGAGACCGCCGATGGTGCCGAGCAGCCCAAGCAGGGGCCCGATGCCGACGACAATTTCCAGGATCACCAGCCCGCGGTCCAGCTTGGCGACTTCGGAGCGGGCGCGCGTTTGCAGCGCTTCGGAATTCTCGTACTTGCTCCACGGCAGGTGTCGCAGGCAGGCGCGTACCAGCCGGGCCAGGGTGGTGCTTTCGTCGGCGGAGAGTTCTTCGATCTCGGTGACGCGTCCGCCGTGTCGCATTTCGATGATGGCTTCGGCCAGGGATTCCTTGATGATGCGGCTGCGGCGCAGGGCCCAGCCGCGCTCCAGGATGATGGCGAAGGACACAATGGAGCACAGGCCGATGGGTATCATCCACAGGCCGCCCGTTACAATAAAAGCGCGAATCGATTCAAACATACAAGCGTGACGCTTGACCCTTTATGGGGAGGTGAGCAAGGGGTTCCTGTCCGCAGTGTGAGCTGGCGGGCCTGTCCTCATGCTGGCAGGTGTTCCCGTCCGCAGTGCGGGCCGGGCGTTCCTGTCCGCATTCCCTGGTAATGGCGTTCGGTGTCAGCCGCCGCCATCTGGTCGTGGCATCGGTGGGGTTATCTCAAATTTTGTCGGCCCTGTATAGGCCGGAGAATATGCCAGGCAAAATCGCCGGCGCAACGCGGTTCGTGATTGCATCGTCCTGCCATCTCAGCCTAGAACCTCCCTTTCCCCATTTCGATTTCATTCCTGTCTCTTCGCATTAATTTCCAGGCCCCTTTCAGATATTTCCCGCATGAAAGCATTTATCACCGGCGTAGCAGGTTTCATCGGCAGCACCCTGGCGGATCGCCTGCTGGCGGACGGCCACAGTGTCACCGGCTGGGACAACTTTTCCACGGGTCAGCATGAGTTCCTTACCGGCGCTGTTCAGAATTCCGCCTTTACCCTGGTCTCCGGCGATAATCTTCAGCCTGAAGCGCTTACCGCCGCCATGGCGGGCTGCGACACGGTCTTTCACTTAGCCGCCAATGCCGACGTCCGCTTCGGTCTGAACCACCCGGCGCGGGATCTGCAGCAGAATACAATCGCCACGCACAATGTGCTGGAGGCCATGCGGGCCAACGGGGTACGCCGTATCGCCTTCTCCAGCACGGGCAGCGTGTATGGTGAATCGAAGCTGATCCCCACGCCGGAGGACGCGCCGTTCCCGGTCCAGACCAGCCTGTACGGCACCAGCAAAGTGGCCGGCGAAGGCATGATTCAGGCCTATTGCGAGGGGTACAAGATGGAGGGCTATATCTTCCGCTTCGTCTCCATCCTGGGCGAGCGCTACACGCACGGGCATGTGTTCGACTTCTACAAACAACTGCGGGAGCACCCCGACCGTCTGCGCGTTCTGGGCGACGGCAGCCAGCGCAAATCCTACCTGTATGTTCAGGATTGCGTGGACGCCATTCTGCACGTGATGGAGCAGGGCACCGCGGCCAAAGCACGGCATAATTCGGAAGTCTATAACCTGGGCACGGCGGAGTATTGCCAGGTAAAGGATTCCATCGGCTGGATCTGTAAGTCGCTGGGGCTGAATCCCAAACTGGAGTTCACGGGCGGCGAGCGCGGCTGGGTGGGCGATAATCCGTTCATCTTTCTGGATACCGCCAAGGTACAGGGCACGGGCTGGAAGCCGAAACTGACGATTGAGCAGGGCATCGGCAAAACGCTGAGCTGGCTGCAGGCCAACCCCTGGATCTTCGAGAAACGCCAATAATCCTCCAGCCCCCTACATCCTCTCAGGCAACTTAAGTTCAACATTTATGAGTTCGCTCGTTAACAAACGCGTCATCATTACGGGTGCCAGTCAGGGGCTGGGCAAGCAGATTGCACTGCACTTTATGGCGGAAGGCGCCAGCGTGAGTATTTGCTCACGTTCGGAAGGCGATCTGGAGGATGCTCTTCAGGAGCTTCGCTCTTCTCAGCTTACAGGCCTCGGCGCGGCTGCTGCGCCCATTTTTGGCAGCACCTGCGACGTCTCAAAAGCGGATGACGTTGCGCGCTTTATTCGCGAAGCAACTGAGGCTTTGGGCGGCGTCGATGTCCTGATCAATAACGCCGGCATCGTCGGTCCTATTGGCCGGATTGAGGAAGTGGATTATGCCGACTGGATCAAGACGCTGGAAATCAATCTGCTGGGTGTTGTCCATACCTGTCGCCAGGTCATCCCGCTTCTCAAACAGAACAGTGCAACTCAGGGCGCGCGCGGTAAAATCATCAATATCTCCGGCGGCGGCGCCACCAATCCCATGCCCAGATGCAGCTCCTACGCGGCCTCAAAGGCAGCCGTGGTGCGCATAACGGAAACAATGGCGGAAGAGCTCCGCGAGTTCGGCATTGATGTCAATGCTGTCGCCCCCGGCGCCATGCGCACCCGCATGATGCAGCAGGTGCTGGAAGCCGGTCCGGAAAAAGCCGGTGAAGACTATTATAAGCGCAATGTAAAATGGATGGAGGAAGGCGCTACTCCGCCGGATCTGGGCGCGAAACTTTGTGCCTTCCTGGCCTCCGATCAAAGCAACGGCATCACGGGCAAACTCATCAGCGCCCAATGGGATCCATGGACAACATTGTCCGAACACGTGGAAGACCTCAGGTCCGATATCTATACACTGCGCCGTATTGTGCCGGAAGACCGCGGCAAGTCCTTCGGCTCCTAACTTCTCCCTTTAAAGCATGCTCAGATACGCCATCATCGGCTGCGGCCTCATCGGCAAGAAACGCTCCGCCCTGCTCCCCCCCGGCGCGGTCGTTGCCACGTGCGATACCAACCTGGCGCGCGCGCAGGCTCTGGCCGCCCAGTGCACCCGCCCGGACTCCGCCGAAACCAACGCTCCCGCCGTCTTTGAGGATTACCACGAGGCGGTGCGTCATCCTGGTGTTGACGCCGTCACCATCTCCACGCTCAACGCGTCCCTGGCCCCCATCGCCCTGGCGGCCATAGAGGCGGGACGCCACGTTCTGGTGGAGAAGCCGGGCGCCATTTCGTCAGCGGAAATCGTTGAGCTTCAGGAAGCTGCCAGGCGTCGCGGAGTCCGCGTGCGCATCGGTTTCAACCACCGCTATCACCCCGCTTTCCAGAAGGCGCGCGAAATATTTGAGAGCGGCGCGCTGGGGCCGCTCATGTTTATCCGCTCGCGCTACGGTCACGGCGGCCGCGTCGGCTATGATAAGGAGTGGCGTGCCGATGCGGCACTTTCCGGCGGCGGCGAGCTCATTGACCAGGGTGTGCATCTTATCGATCTGGCGCGCTGGTTCCTGGGCGAGTTCTCCGAAATCGACGGCCACGCCAGCACCACTTTCTGGCAGATGCCGGTGGACGACAACGCCTTCCTGAGCTTGCGCACCGCCTCCGGCCAGACCGCCTGGCTCCACGCCAGCTGTACCGAGTGGAAGAATCTGTTCTCCTTCGAAATTTACGGACGCGACGCCAAGCTGCATATCGAGGGCCTCGGCGGAAGCTACGGCGTGGAGCGTCTGTATCACTACGCCATGCTGCCGGAGATGGGGCCGCCCGACACTACGGTGTACGAGTACCCGCGTGGCGACGCAAGCTGGCGCATCGAGATGAAAGAGTTCGAGCAGGATATTGAGCTGAACCGCGAACCGAATCCCGGTCTTGCCGAGGCTCTTGCCACACTGCAGGTTGTCGAAAAGATATACGAAAAGAGCGGCTATATTAAAGGCGCCAATCCCCATTTTAAAGTCATTACGTAAGAACGTAAACCTGCTTCAAGATATTCATGATTATCACACGTTCTCCTTTACGCATATCCCTGGGCGGGGGCGGCACGGATCTTCCCAGCTATTATCAGAAATACGGTGGCTTTCTTGTTGCCGCCGCAATCGATAAGTATGTCTACATTACGCTGCACCGCACCTTTGTAGAGGAGCTTATTGTCAAGTACTCCCGCATGGAGCGCGTGAAATCTATTGAAGAACTGGAGCACCCGATCATTCGCGAAACGCTCAAGTACATAGGAGTAGGCCCTCTTGCCCTTGAGCTCGCTTCCATGGCCGATATCCCTGCCGGCACTGGCCTGGGATCCAGCGGCAGCTTCACCACCGCCCTGCTGAAAGTGCTACACACGCATAAGCGAAATCTGCTCCACCCCAGCGATTTAGCGGAGCAGGCCTGTCATATTGAGCTGGATCTGCTTAAAGAGCCGATAGGCAAGCAGGACCAGTACATCGCCGCCTACGGTGGCATCACCTGCTTCGAGTTCCATCCCGATGGCAAAGTCTCCGCATGGCCGCTCCGGCTTCAGGATGAAACGCTTTTTGATCTGGAAGAGAACCTTCTTCTTTTCTTTACAGGCTTCTCACGTTCCGCCTCTCAGATTCTGAAGGAGCAGGATGTTAAGAGTAAAGAGAACGATACCTCCATGATCGATAATCTTCACTTTGTAAAAGAGCTGGGATACAAGAGCAAAGAAGCCCTGGAACAAGGTGATCTGAAAGAATTCGCACGCCTGATGGATGTGCACTGGCAGAACAAGAAGAAGCGCAGCGGAGGGATGAGCAACCCCAAGATTAACGAGTGGTACGACTACGCCATGTCCAACGGTGCCCTGGGCGGCAAGCTGATCGGGGCCGGCGGCGGCGGCTTCCTCATGTTCTACGCATCCGAACGCGCCAAACTGCGCACCGCCATGAAGGAAAAAGGCCTGACCGAAGTGCGCTTCCGCTTCGACTTCGAAGGAACCAAAGTCGTTGCTTCAGAGTAGTCACCACAATCCATCGAACGCGCCACATCGTCGCCCTATGCTACCTGTTGCAATCCTTGCCGGCGGCCTTGCCACCCGGCTCCGCCCGATTACGGAGAAGATTCCCAAGGCGCTGGTGGATGTGGCGGGGCGTCCCTTTCTGGCGCACCAGATTGAGCTCCTCCGGTCGCACGGCATTACCCATCTTGTGCTCTGCGTCGGCTATCTGGGTGAGATGATCCGCCAGCAGTTTGGCGATGGCTCCGCCTATGGCGTTAAGCTGGAGTACTCCTTCGACGGCCCGACTCTGCTGGGAACCGGCGGAGCCCTGCGTAAAGCCCTGCCGTTGCTCGGGGACGCATTCTTTGTTCTCTACGGCGATTCCTATCTGCCGATCGACTATAAATCCGTTGCGGATACCTACAGGGAAAGCAATAAGGCCGGCCTGATGACCGTCTACAAGAACGAAGGCAAGTGGGATACCAGCAACGTGTGGTACGAAGCCGGCGACCTAAAAGTATACGATAAAAAGAATCGTGTTCCCCAGATGCATTATATCGATTATGGACTAAGCATTTTAAACAAGGGCGTCCTGTCAGGCTATCCCGACGATCGGATCTTCGACCTGGCGGAAGTCCTGACGTTATTGTCTCACCAGCGACAGCTCCTTGGCTATGAAGTCTTTCACCGCTTCTACGAAGTAGGCTCCCACTCCGGGCTGGCAGAGCTGGATGCTCTGCTGGCAAAGGCGTCCTAGACAGAGGGCAGGGGAGCCCCGTTACACCTTGTCGCTGGATGATGCCGCTTCCTCCGCCAGCGCTTTGCGGGAGGCGGCTTCGGTTTTGGCGCTCATTTCCATCACTTTGGGGTGCTCGTCTTCCAGCTCCGTGATGGGGCAGCCCAGAATGGTGCTGGCAGTGGCGACTGGCAGGCCGTCCTCGGGCTGGTTGATGCTGGCTTCCTCGTCGGTGACGGGTAGAACTTCGGTCTGCACACTCACGGTCATGCCGAGGCTGTAGGCGTCGCCGATCTTGATAAAGCTGCCGCTGATCGGCATGACACCGCGAGGGTGCTGGCTGACGGCAAGCGTGACGTGCTTTCGGCTCGTCATCTCGCCCAGCGTGGGGTCAAAGCCGGTCCAGCCCAGACCGGGGAAGTAAAGCTCCGTCCAGGCATGGGTGCTGGCGCGACCGGCGATGCTGCTGGGGCAATGCAGATAGCCGCTGGCAAAGCGCGAGGCAACGCCCAGTACGCGGGCCGCTTCCATCAAAAGGACGGCGGTGTCGCGACACGATCCGCTGGCAAGATCCAGAGTCTGGGCGGGACTTTGCACGCCCTTTTGCTCGCGGCGCTTGTACTTAAAATTGTCCTTAATGAAGGTGTTGAGCATGTTGAAATAGGCGTGCGAATCCAGCCCGGGACTTACCGGCACCACTTCGCGCAGCCAGCGACCGACACGTTCCGTGTCGTTGGGAAAGACGCTGCGCTGGTACGCGTAGGCCACGGGGGCCTCGTGGTCGCTATAGACCAGCGGGTACGGCACTATCTGCGTGCTGTGCGGAGTTTCAACAGGGAAAGGGTTGCAGCGGTCGACAATGACGTTGTTGCGGATGTGCAGTTCGTCGGCCCGTTCTTTAAACTCCACGATGGCAATGCTGTTGCCGAACATGTCGCGGTACCACCGAAGCGAAAACGCGGGGCGGATCTGCAGGGTCATGTTCTCAATGCGCACGTCGTGGCCTTCGCGAGGGCGCAGACAGAGCTGGTGCTCGCCAAAGGCAACGGGGCCGCTGTAGCGATAGAGCGTGTCGTGGATGATGCGAAGTCTTTGCATGGTAGAACGGGGGGCTGAGTTGTCGTCGATCGATCGGTGTATCAGAGGCAACGTGTCGTTGCAGGAGGAAGAAAAGGGGGCCGGGCCGGATTAACCCCCAGCAGAGTTGAATTAAACTCGCTGCGCAGGGCGCATATCCACGATGTTGTCCACTGAGTCCACCCATTCACTACGCTCATCTCAGAATCGGATGAGAGCCGTTATGGGGATCAGGGTGGACGAGCAGTGGACGGTGGACAGTGAACGGATTGTCCGGCCAGACTCGGGCCGTCCGACACTATGGGACATAAAATGTCCCTGTCAGAACCGGAGCGGCGCCGGGTAGTTGCTAAAGTGTGCCTGAAGGGTTGATGCGAAGCATTTGGCCCTCTGGCGGGCGTTGCAGCCCGGCCCTGGTTTACACGGACACCGGTTCCTGCACAGGCGCAGAGTTCGGAGCGTTAGAGGCGGGCGCGCCGCCGTTATTGTTCGGGTTGGGTGCCGGCGCCTGATTATTCTGATTCTGATTATTGTTCTGCCCCTGGTTAACCTGATTTTGGGGCGGGGGCGGCGTGGCCAGGGTATCCAGCGAGACGGCGTTGAGGTTCTGATCCTCGCGCGTCACCGGTTTAAAGTTGTTCTCCTCGCCGGGAGCCAGCGTGCACTGGACGGAGATCGTTTCCAGTTTCATGCGACCGAAGATCGTGCCAATAGCCGTATCCGCGGCGTCGCGACCCGTACCAATACGCACCAGACCATTCAGCGGAGCCAGACGCGTGGCATCGAAAAAGAGCCACTGACCGCCAATGTACGCCTCAAAGCAAGCGTGGAAATCCGGCGGCTGCAACTGATAGGCGTAGCCGCTGAAATAACGCGCGGGAATCGTCAGTGCGCGGCACAGCGCAATGCCCAGGTGGGCAAAGTCGCGGCACACACCCTGTCGCTGCGTCACCGTGTCGAAAGCAGACGTACCGGAATCCGTGCTGCCCAGCGTATACTCCACGTTGCTGTTGATCCAGTCCGTAATGGCCACCACCTTCTCGTAAGGCGTGGGAATCGCGCCAAACTTGTCAAACGCCAGGCGATAGAGCCGGTCCGACTGGCAGTAACGGCTCGGGAAGAGGAACGGAATAACGTTGCGGTGCATCTGTGACACCGGCGACACGCCCAGGTTGCTGTGCGGAAACACGTGGCAGTTGACATCGACTTCCGCGTTATAAGAGACGCGCAGCGCTTTGGCATCGCCGGTTTCCAGCCTTACAAAGCGGTTCTCGCCGGAGGCGGATACAAACTCTTCGTACTTCAGTATGGGATCGAGCTGAAAATGTTCGGATATGATCGATTGAGAGGGAGTGCGCAGCGCGTGCACATTGAGGATGAGCGTGGTGGGACCTTCTATTTTATATTGAATCTGATTGGATACGTGAAAGCGCATACTGGATTTATTTTATGTGAAGATGATTGCCTTTTCTTTTTTTCTGACCCGCCGGCAGGCAGGCAAAATGCCTTGCCGACGTTTAGATTTATAGACTGAGATTCAAGTAGCCTAGACCAGATATGGGAAATTGCAACAGTCACGATAGGGCACGCGGAAACAGGCAGTTGCCGAGTACCCGCATGCTCCCAAAAAAGTGGTGTCATGCTGATGAGGGAAATAATTTACAACTGCCTATTATCATGAGTGCGGAACTTCCGATACGCTTAGGAGATTCCTTAGTCAAAGAAGCTACCGGGAAGCAGGATCCTTTACGTACTGCACTATCGCGGCGCTGTTATCCCCCGCGTTCCACACTTTACGAAGCAGCGCGGCGGGATCCAGACGATGCTCCGCAAAAAAATGACGATCGCCGCCACACCCGTACATCAGTTCATCCGGCAGCTGTCCGCGCAGCTTGGCCCGGGCCTTCATGATGAGGCGGGGCAGCCAGCTGATGCCCTCCACGGCGTCAGTCTTTGCCGGGAAATCGGCCACGCGGAAGCGATCGGCGGGCAGCACTCCGCCCTGTTCCTTCACAAAGTACTCATGGCGGACAGCCTGCACCGCCAGAATGGTCTTCAGAAAGGGCTCGCCGTAGTTGATGTGGTCCTCAACAAAGTCATAGATCTCCTGAGCACGAAAGCCGATCGCTTCCAGTTGCTGGATCTCTTCGGGCGTAAAGATCCTGGTTGCGCCGCGTGTTCCCTCGCTGAAACGCTCCGCACCCTGTTTAAAGAGAGCCTCAAAAGTATTCTGCCATGCGGCGGAGGAGGACGATGCTCCCGCTTTGGCAGCCTGAAAGGAGGAAGTAGCCATATTTCTCCCCATATTAGGCGAAAAATGCCGGATTGCAAACCCGCCGATACGTCACCGTGCAGCCTGCCGCACCCTGCCTCTGTAAGGTACAGATCCCGCCTTGCAACTTGAGGGATGGCGCTGTCTGGGGCGCACGGCAGGAGGTAAGCGGCAGCAAACGAGATGATGCGTTGCACAGTGCCACACATTTATTCAGGGTCAACGGTGGTATAGCGCATCAAACCATACAAGGTTACCGTTCGAATTCGTATTTTCTGCAAAAAAAAATGCTAATGGAGATAGACAAATTATAGACTCTTATCGCATGGTGATGCAAAAGCATATACTGTTCGATACGGAAGCACGTAGATGGGAACACTATCCAAAGAAAGAACCAACATGTATATACAAGTAGAATGTAGTTGTATATACAAGTCTTTTCTTAATACGACAGTCCAACTCGAATGGCAACAGAATCTATGATATAATATTTATTACATTGAAACACGTTATTAAATTTGTTGATCATAATGAAATACAGTTACAACAAATATCGTGATCAAATTAAAATTTTATTGCTTTTGTTGTTGTTTTCATAGAATTGAATCAGAGCTAATTTAACATTGCTATACGTATCTTTCCTCAAGATACCCTCACCTCACAACACCTTCACCCCACGCGGTGCGCGCTATGTCGCACACGCTTTAGACCCTCGCTACCACGCTCTCATTCACCCAGCACCTCGCGCCCGACGTACCCTTATCCGTGCCCGTTCCAGTGCCACAGCTGTTTTCCCTATGAGCCGTCCCCTACCCCCTAACTCCGATCCCGGCCGTCACACTGCCCGACAAAACGTGGCCGCCAATCTCACTCGGGAAATTCTGGCGGGGAACTATTCCGCAGCCCAGCCGATGCCTTCGGAGCATCAGCTGTGCCAGCGTTTCGGAGTCAGCCGTGTGACCGTGCGCCTGGCTCTGGGTGATCTGCAGAATCGCGGGCTCATCTATCGCCGGCACGGCAAGGGCACCTTCGTTTATCCGCCCAGCCACATGCCGGTGAAACCCGTGGGCATGCTGGTACTGGGGCTGGAAATGGCCGCGTGGCAGGAGATCAGCTGCATCATGAAGGGTGCCTTTGCCCACCTGCACAGCCGCGGCTCGCACCTCATGGTCCTGGGTTCCGCACCCAAAAGCTGGACTTCGGAGGTTGCGCCAGGCCTGAGCGGCGTCATTGTGGTGCCGCTGGGCGTGGGCGCTGAAGATCTGGCCAACATCCGCCAGCGGGGGCTGCCGTACGTCATTTTTGCGACCAGCTCGCTGACCAGCGGACCGTCTCTGCGCCTGAATCTGCAGCAGTCCGCCGAGGAACTGACACGCCGGATGCTGGCTCTGGGGCACCGCCGCTTCGCGCTTCTCACAACGGCGAATCCCCTGGATGAGATGCGCCGCGATGGAATCCGCGCCGCGCTGGCCTCCGCCAGTCTGCCTGCCGGCGCGCTAATCGAGGCATCGTGCGGCCCCCGCGGCGACGCGGCGGATGAAGTGCTGGATCAGCTTCTGGGCGCGAGCGCCGTTAGGGACGGGGCTGCGAGTCCGGCTGGTCGCCCCACCGCGATTATCGCGTCAAACCAGAGCCTGGGTCTGCATGCGTGGACCACGGCGCAGGTGAAGGGTCTGCGCGTTCCACAAGAGCTCAGCATTGCCGCATTTCTTGTGGATGGCGCCCAGAAAGTGCGCGGTCTCTCCGGCATGCTGGGCAACTTTACGGCCTGCGGTAACGAAGCCGCCGCCCGCCTCGGCCGCGCCTTCCTGGAGGGCATCCCCGTGGAAGACTGGGGCGTCGGCCACAGCCCTGTGGAAGGCAGCACGCTCGGCCCTGCGCCGATAACTGCTGTAGCGTAACACGTTGCTGAGACGTTGCATGACCCACACCGCGTCCGCACTCGCACCCGCGCACGTCGCTCCGCACCTCCACCTCTTATTACCTGGCCCCGTCTGGCTGAGCAGCCGGTGTGCCCTACGCATTCGCCTTTGTGTTCGCTGAGCCTGGCAACGCAGCCGCCTTGGGTATCTGCGGTGCTTTCGGCGGCCTCTTCGGCAACACCACCAGCATCAGCCCCGCATTCACCAGCAGCGCCACTACCACCAGCGCGATAATGCGATCCGACTTCCTGGGATTAATCTGCACGGTACTAAGCACAATCCCTAGCATCAGCACCCCCGCGCCCGCCCAGGCAAAGAACGGAAACGCAACACCCTCCCGAATCTGGGCCATGTACATCACGAAACTCTGATAAACCGGCGCGAAAAGCAGATACCAAAACCCCATCCACGCAATCATGCCAAAGGTCTCTCCAACCTGGCGCAGACGATAGGATGCTTCTGGCTTCATGGTTTTTGGCTGAATTGAATTCAGAGCATCACAGCTGCGGCTTCAGGTAGACGCGGATGAGGCTGCAGCGGTTATAGGAAGCGCCACGTCTGGCAGAACCCGTACCCCTGCGAAAGCCGAAGTTGGAGATCAGGACGAATCTATCTCCCTCGGGGCTCCAGGCGCAGTCATTATAGGGCAGGATAAAGGATTCATTCTCCGTTTTCATCCTTAACCACGGCGAGGAGAAGGGCTGCATGGCGTGGCTTATTTCCCGCGAGGCCAGGATTTTGCCCGTGGCGGCGTCCCACCATGTAAGGTAGATACGGTTCTCATACTCCTTCTCCTTATTATTGAACTCAAGGAGAAAGGCACCGGCAATCTGCCTGCCATCCCGGCTCCAGCGCATGGTTTTCCCCTTCGACGCCGCGGCAGGAATTCCCTCGCCCGAAAGCCTCAGGAGCGACGCATTCTCCTTGAGGGACCAGATACTGCCGCACACAACAGCAGGTGGCGCGGGCCGTGGCGTCGCCGTGGAGTAAAACTTACCGGAAGTCCGCGGCGACGGGGTAGCCGGCGTCTCGCGAATCCGCTCTTTCTGCATATTATCGATCATGGCCAGCTTCTGGCTGTCCGGGCTCCAGGCCATACACCAGGGCTCCAGAGCTTTAAACTGAATTTCCCTGGCGCGCTCTTCCTTGCTTTCACGGCGCATGTCGAAAATACAGGTGAAAAAGCTCATGCCCAGGCAAGCGAGGTAGCGGTCGTCAGGGCTCCAGTACATCCGGTAATTTGGGCCGTCGCCACCCAGAGTGGGATAGAATTGCAGGACTTCCGGGTCACCATGCGGATGCTCGCGCTCCCAGATATTGACTTTATGGTTGTACTGCATCGCAACGCGTCTGCTATCCGAACTCCATTCACAGGAGTTCGTCCACTTGTCTGTGCTCTCTAACAAGACGGAGGAGCTCGTATCGATGTCAAGCAGCCTGCTACGTCCCTGGCAGTTGTAAGCAAGCGACTTTCCATCCGGACTCCAGCTTATGCAGCCGGGAGAAAAGCCGGAGTTTGCAGGATTTGCTTCACGGATGACACGCTCCACGCTCAGCACTTCACTGCCCGGTTCGCTGGTGAGGATATGAATATCGCCACTCTGATACACTACCGCCAGCTTCCCCCCATCCAGGCTCCACGCTACAGCACACGCGCGATTCATGTGAAAGTGCATCCGTGAAGTTATTATCCACAGCGAAACCAGCACTCCCCCCAAAGAAACGCCCAACAGCAGGGCAATCCCCGTAAGCCACGGCCGCCGTCGGGCGAAGGTGGGGAGGAGGTGAGTCAGAAAGGTCACGTCACGCCCCTCAATACTGCGCGTGCTGCGACGCCAACTCCCTCAGAACCGCATCTGCCGCGCGGTCGCTGGCGCCGGGGCCGCCCAGGGAGGCGATGACTTCGGCCATGGCCTGGCGGGTGTCCTGGAGGATGCGGGGTTTGCGCAGGATGCGCCAGGTGGTCTGGGCCAGATTGCGCGAAGTGAACTCGTGCTGTAGCAGCTCCGGAACGATCTCCTCGCCTGCCAGCAGGTTGATCATGCCCACATGCTTCAGCTTGATCCAGCGTTTGGCGAACTCGTACGTCAGCGGGTGCAGTTTGTAGACGATGACCGGCACCACGCCCACAAAGGCGCACTCCAGCGATGACGTGCCGCTCTTGGCCATGGCCAGCTCGCAGCGGGCCAGGTGCGTCAGCTGGTAGGAGCTATAGATCTCGAACGAGAAGCCCGGCGCATCCAGCTTGTCAATGATGGCCTGGCATTCGCGCTGAATCTCTTCGCTGGGACACAGCAGCACGAACTCGATACCCACGCGTTTGGCGGCGAGAAGATGAGCGGCCTCCCACATGATCGGCAGGAAACTTCGCACCTCCGCCGAGCGACTGCCGGGCAGCAGCGCCACGCGGCCGGGCACCTTCTGGTTCATCGCGGAGGTATCCAGGCGATCCAGCAGGGGGTGGCCGACGCATTGCACGGGCAGTTTGCGGGCGTGGCGATGGAACCAGTCCACCTCGAAGGGGAAGAGCACCAGCATCAGGTTCAGGTCGCGCGCCATCTCCTTCACCCGGCCGGGCTTCCAGGCCCAGAGCTGCGGGCTGATGTAGTAGATCAGCCGAGCGAAGGGAAGCACCTGGCGTATCTTGGCCATCAGTCGCAGGTTGAATCCCGGGTAATCGACAAAGATGACGACCTCCGGTTTCTCGCGGCGCGCCTGCTCCAGCAACTGCTGCTGAAAGCGGTAGAAGGTGAGCAGATGCGGCAGGACCTCCCACAGTCCCACCACGGCGTATTTGCTGAGATCCATCAACTGCTGCTGGCCGGCGGCGGCCATGCGGGGGCCGCCCGCGCCTATAAACCTGAGCCCCGGCTGCTTGCGCCGCAGGGCGTGAATGAGTTCTGCCGCATGGGCATCGCCGCTGCTTTCCCCGGCCACCAGCATGATCCGCCCGAACGGCTCCTCCACCTCATAGGGGGAGGCAATGTGCGCCGCGCCCTGTCCCGGCGACTGCAATGCAGAAGCTTGCTGCGACGGCAAACCGGCCACGGTGGGCGC
>JBGGNE010000259.1:0-5847 GCA_041287705.1 Methylacidiphilales bacterium
ATTGAGGGAGTGCATGAGAATAATGCATGACCGAAAGCGCAACGCTGCTATCGCCCAAAAGCGACCCAGGATTTGTACCAATTAACGTCTGCGAATGGTCTTATTGGAGCCAGACGAATGGTATGCGCTAAATCTCCCCACCGGGTACGCTGGCGGATGGCACGGCGGCCGCCGTCCCTGTGTCTGGAAACAGACCGTAGAAGAGCAGTTTCTCGCGTAGTGTATAACGGGTGATTCCCAGCCAGCGCGCCGCTTTGGCCTGATTCCCCTGGGAGAGTTGGATGGCCTGGCCAATCAACTCACGTTCCACGGCGTGGATCGCCCGTGCGTGAGCATCCTCGCAGGCTCCCGTACTGGCTTCCTGCAGCAGAGCGGTGACGAAGGCCGCCATGCTCTGGCTGGAAGGCGCCGTTTCCACGTTGTCGGATGGAGTCAGCGCTGCCTGCACATGCGCCGCCGTAATGGCGCTGTGCCGCGCCATGATCAGCGACTGCCGCACTACGTTTTCCAGCTGGCGCACATTCCCCGGCCACGGCTGGCGCGAAAGCAGATCCACGGCCTCCGGCTGAATACGCGGGTTGGCGATCGCCAGTGTCTCTCCGGCAGAGCGCAGAATGTGATCGATCAACAGCGGAATATCCTCCGGGCGATGGCGCAGCGGAGGCAAGTGCAGCGTCACGCCGCTGAGCCGGTAGTACAGATCCTCGCGAAACGTCTTCTCCGTAATGCCTTCTTCCAGATCGCGATGCGTCGCCGCGACCACACGGACATCGACAGGAATCGTCTCCTTCGATCCAATGCGCTGGATCGTCTTGCCCTGCAGTACACGCAGCAGCTTGGCCTGCGTGCCGGGACTCATATCGCCGATCTCATCCAGAAAAATCGTGCCGCGATGCGCCTGCTCAAACCGCCCGATGCGTCGCGCATCCGCCCCGGTAAAGGCGCCTTTCTCGTGCCCAAAGAGCTCGCTCTCGAGCAACGCCTCGGGAATCGCCGCGCAGTTTACGGCGATAAAAGGCTCTTTGGCCCGGGCGCTGTGCTGGTGAAGCGCCTTGGCCACCAGTTCCTTGCCTGTACCGGTCTCGCCACGCACCAGCACGGAGACGGGCGTGGCGGCGACGCGGCCCAGTTGCTTGTATACGTCCTGCATTGCCTTGCTGCGCCCCACGATGCTCTGCGGAGCGGCATTCTGCGCCAGCGATTCCGCGGCGTTGCGGTTGTCGGCCACAGCCTTCTGCAGCAGATCCAGGAGCTCGGGCATTTCGAACGGCTTCAGCAGATAATCAAACGCGCCCAGCTTCATCGCCTCGATCGCCGTCTCCGTGGTGCCATGGGCGGTCATCAGGATGATGGGAAGTCGCGGGGCGTGCGCATGCAGCTCGCTGATTACCTCCAGCCCGCCCTTGCCCGGCAAGCGCAGATCGGTCAGCACGGCATCAAACACCTGCTCCAGCCCCTCGCGAACGCCATCATCGCCACGCGCCACCACTCTTACATCATACTCGTCATCGCGCAGCACCGAGGCCAGAGTGCGTGCAAGCACGGCGTCGTCTTCGATCAGCAGAATGCGCGGGGAGGACATGGCGGCATTTTAGAGGCAATCACGCCGGATGGAAGCCTGCATTGCTGTGACGGGTGTATGTCCTGGCCTGACCGGGCGGTACGTCTCCACCTTATTAAGGCGGACCATCCCTGGCTAATTCTATCAATGTAACGTCCCACAACTTCAGATACGCATTGACAACATCTTCCGCCAAACCAGACCGTTCATAGATATAAAACAGCGGCGCGTAAAACGTGGCAATAAGGCTGCTGTTTACCAACGGAGCCTGAGATTCTTTATGCATGGCCACATATATACAGGTCGGATCCCTCTGATCCCCTACCCACACGTGGCCATAATAACGGACCAGCGGACCCATGCTGAGCGGATAGGCTATCAGCAGAGCCAGCACAACCAGGATACTCACCGTCAGCATTGAAGTCTTCGCGGGGCGCGGTTCCATAACGGCTTGCCCCTCAGTCTTTTCGGAGGATAGTTCAGATGTCGCTTTCACATCAGGGAGCGTTCACGGGCAATGTGGCCGAGGTGAGTCTGGACGCCGCAGCACCAGACGCTCCAGGGTAAATATCGGAAAGGCTTAACGAGTTTGTATCTGGCAAAGTAACCGCCGGATGAGTGCCGGCGCTCTTACTCCACAGTGGCCCTGCAATCATATCCACTCCCCAAAGCTTCAGGTAACCGTTCATACAGAGCTTAACAAAACTCAGGTTTGTATAAGCATTATATAAGGGCCGATAAAACCACATAACCGTGCTGTCGCTGATCAGCATTCCTGACTCCAGCGGTCCTTTATATACGCAATAAACAACCGCCGACTGCTTTGCATCTACACCCAATACCAACTGCCGATAATAACAGGTCAGCGGACCTACACTTAACGGATAAGCCATCAGGAGAAGGGCAAGCGCAATTGAAACAACACCTAATCGGTGATCGCCGGATGCGCGGGGCTTTCCAACAGGTTGTTGTTTATGATGTTCCATAGATGCTTATAATTCAGTACCTGCTGAAACTACCGAGTTGCCATGTCAGATCGAATGCAGGCGTTATTGCAATATGGTCAACGTTGAATTTACGGGCTGGATTCATCAGGCATGGGGAACACTACGGAATCCCACATCTTCAAGTAGCTTGCCATGGCTCCTCGCACGAATTCTGCGCGAACGTAGAGATAAAAGAAAGGCGCATAAAAGCCGGTGACTATGGTATTTCGCACGAAAATGCTGGAGGGATCGCTTGCGGAGTTATTTCGTACGCCAATAAAGCTTATGGAGGAAGCACGATCTTCCCCCAGAGCTACCTGGCCGTAGTACCAGATCAGCGGGCCGATGCTCAAGGGGTAAGCCAGCAGCAGCACCAGCAGAGAGATCGAAACGATGCTCACCATGGAGGGGCCGCGCCGCTGGGGTTTCGGCCTCGGCTCATCAGCAGTTGGATTGGCGGGTTGTTCGGATGGCACAGTGTGGCTCACTATGAAAATACTGGCAAATACGGAGCCAGCTTACCAGCCAAAGGATTACCGCGATGGAGCCAGAAGGTGGTTTTTCATGGTTCGGGCGGTATATACATCACCTTGTGCATTAACGCAGCGGGGCTCATGGTAATAGAATCCGGAAAATTCGAATCTCCGCGAGTCGCAAATCTGCTTTCGCCCGGATCAAGAACATCGCTGAGTCGCAATGATTTGCGGATATCACACACATTTGCGAGGCGCGACGGTTTCCATCCAGCAAAGTTTCTTGCAAAACCTGCACCTTTAACATTGCCATAGTGCCGGTAATTCCCTTATCAATAGGTAAGGAAAGGAATAACGGGAAGAGCATCCCGTGGTTCGAGATCCAGGCTGGCCGGCATCGGCGACGTATCGTCGAATGCAAAGCGTCGCGCCGCGCACTCGCACGTGCATCCCTCTCCTGCTGCCGCCCGGCAATCTTTGCTCTCCGTGGCCTCACGTCGTCTTAGGAACTATTTCTGCTTCGATGGGCGTGAGCACGTATACTCCGGCGCCTTCCGTTTTCCGACACGATAAGGGAAAAAGGGCGCAAGGGGCAAGAGCAGGTTCTGTATCGTAAGGCGCACAGGGACAAGGGCATGCCCGTCTTCGCGAGCCATGCGCGCCCTTCAGCGACAGGCCCTGCCCACTCTCGTTCGCACGTACGTCTTGCCCTGAACTGGCCCAGATAGGTCCGCCGCCACATATACCTGGATGCATGCATGAATAAAAGGTGCCGCCATACCTGCCGTCCGCCCCGCTGAACAGGGGGAAGGCGCAGGACCGGTGCCGCCGCCTCACTCCACGCTTCGCCCTTCCTTTACTCCCTCTCCATCCTTCCTGCCGCAGATGTACCAGCGCGGTACCGGACAGGAGCAGGACCCCGGGATTACGGATCAGGGCCGGTTCTGGATCTCAGCCGGGCAGCCGCCGCAACAAGCACCGCGCCTCTATTCATCCATCCATTCACTCACTGCATCCCTCCCGATACCCCCGCATTCTGGCTTCTGCCTTGCTTCACGCCTCTCATTAGCTCCACCGCAGTGTTACGCCTCAGTCGGATCATGCTGTGTACCAATAAGTTGCCATGGAAAAGGAGTAAGGAGCCGTGGCGCGACCCTTCAAAGGACCTTCCCGTTTTGCACACACAACATGAACACCGAATACCGCCCCCGCCAGGGTGGCAACCGTCGCGGAGGCCGTCGCCACCGTCGCACTAACGGCGATTACGCCCCTCAGGACAGTCAGACCGCAACCTCCACCGCGCGCAGCAGCCACTCCGACGATTATCGCAGCGAACGCGATATCAAGAAGAAAAAGCCCCAGAGCGAAGGCATCGTCGCACGTTTCTTCGGCTGGATCAAGCGCATCACCGGCTTCTCCGCGCCCGCAGGCGCTTCTATCAGCTCCAGCAAAGCCAAGGATTCCTCCAAGCCTCAGCCGTACACCAACGGCAATGTCTTCACCAAGGAAAAAGTCCGCGCTGAACGCGCCAGCCGCCCCGAACGCAGCGAACGCTCTGAACGCGGCGAAAAGGACTCCGAAGAACGCTCCGAACGCGGTAACGACCGCAATGAGCGCACTGAACGTAGCGAGCGCAGCCCCCGTCGCGGAGGCAAGAATCAGCCCCGCCCCGTGGAAGAGGCCGATTTCACCCCGGACAGCTCCCGCAGTGCTGTGCTGGAAGATCAGGAACCCGACACGGATATCGACTCTGATGTCGATACAGATACAGATGCTGATACGGATGTGGATCATGACTCCGGCAAGGAAGTCACCCCCAGCGCCAGCAAGCAGCAGCGCCTGGAAATAACCAACACGAAGCTCTTCGTTGGCAACCTCTCCTACGACGCCGGCGAAAGCGACATCTTTGACCTGTTCTCCAAGATCGGCAAAGTAAAGAACGTGGAAGTGGTCAAGGACCGCAATGGCAAGTCCAAGGGCTTTGCATTTGTGGAAATGGAGCACATCGACTCCGCCAAAGCCGCCGCCGCTCAGCTCGACCAGACCGATTTCCTGGGCCGATCCATCCGCATCAGCGGTGCCAAGAGCGACCGCCAGTAAGAACGTGACAACGTGACGTTGCATCCTCTTCCAGGGATGCAACCCTGCGCTTGAACGATAAGATGGTCAGAAAGCCCTCAGCCCGGAGTTGCTACAAGAAGCGGCTCCGGGTTTTTCGTTTTTAATTTATGTCAGCTCCGACGGCGCCAAAACAGATATTTCTCAGTAAACCATTTCTGGTCGGGCTATCCGTACATCTCGGGTTCTCCGGTTCCGGATCTTTCAGTTTCCATTGAATCTTTCAGGAATTTCTGGCCAATATACTTATCGCAAAGATTTCAAGGGTATCATAGCAGCGGAGTTTACATAAGCATTGAAGAACTGCGTTGCATTCATTGCAGTATGCTTTATTTTTCGCAGCTATTGAATAAATATCAGTTCGTTGATAGAGAAGCCTTTTGCGATGTACGCTTCGAATTATGCATTGCTTTTGGACCAATACATACCACTTCATGAATTCAAATAAGTGGTGCGTTTGAAGATCAACTGACAACACGAACCTGAGAAAATCCGCGTCCGAAACTTGGTGTCTTCGTGGCTTGGTGGTTCAAATTCCCCTTTGAGCGTTTAGGATGGAGATTTTTTCACCACCAAGGCACGAAGACACCAAGTTCGGATAGGAATCCTTATCTTTGTGCGTTTAAAAAGTTGACCATCTGCACCACTTTCAATCGCACCCTTTTTGATACTACGCGAAAAATTGGCGTAAAGATCCGCCCCCATGTTG
>JBGGNE010000260.1:0-8431 GCA_041287705.1 Methylacidiphilales bacterium
GCCGCCGCGACCGTCGCTCACCTTCAGCACAGCGCGAAAAGTACCGCTTTGCGTGGCGGCGGGAATCCAGGCCACACCGCCAGTAGCTTCGTCTACCGCCATATTATCCGGAGCGGAAACCAGCGAAAACGTCAGCGGATCCGAATCCAGATCGACAGCCTTGGGCGTGTAGGACCACGTCCTCCCGGGCGCCGTCGCGCCGGACGGCGGCGCGCTTACAAACGCGGGATTGTTATTCGCAAACTCTGTTGTCGACACAGAGAGCTGAAAATCCTGCGAAGTGGACGTCACGTTATCCGCGGCCGAAATGTAAACAAATGGCGTAGTCCCCACGTCCGCCGCCGTCGGCGTCCAGGACACAACACCGGTTGCCTCGTCGTACGTAATCGCCGCGTTATCCGACGAAACGCTGATCACCACGCCGTGCCCGTCCGGATCGACCGCGCTCACCTGGTACTTCCACGGCACTCCCACCGTCGCGTTCAGCTTTGGCTGAGAAACGAACACCGGCGCCCGGTTTTCCTGCACCGGCGTCACCAGGATGGAAATCTGCTGCGTCGTCGAAGCACCTCGGCTATCGGTTGCGGTAACCACGCCCGTCCATGTAAAGGGTTCCAAAACATAATAACCAAAGCTGATAACAAGCGTACCATCTGCCGTAAGCGGAGCATCGTTAGACGTATAGGTTATGATATCTCCATCCGGATCTACCGCTCGCACGGAATAGCGAAGCGAGTTCGCCAGCAATTCTGTGCTCGCATCATAATAATGCTGATAGCTCGTCGGCGGCACCGACACAAACACTGGCGCCCGGTTTGCCGGCCGAGTATCGCGCACCGCCACCGAATAGCTGTGCCGCGTCACCCCTCCCCGCCCATCCGACAAGCGAAGCACCACCGGCTGCGCACCCACCAGCGCCAACGTCGGCGTCCACGTCACCGCGCCCGTGGACGCATTGACGGAGAAACCCGAAGGTCCCGACTCAAGCGCATAAGTTAGCGCGTCACCGTCCGGATCCGTCGCCGCGATCGTAAACGAGTACGCGGAACCCGCCACCGCATCCACCGGCGGCTGCTCTGTCATCAGCGGCGGACGATTAGGCGGCCCCACACGCAACGTCACCGTAAAGCTCTGATCCGCCAACGCTTGCAGGCTATCCGCAGCGCGCAGAGTCACCCCGTAACTGGAGTCCGCCGTACCCGTCGCCGGCGGCGTCCACGTCACGCGCCCCGTGGAGCTGTCGACCGCCATCCCGCCCGGTCCCGCCACGAGACTGTACGTAACCGAAGAGCCCTCGGGATCCGCCGCCTGCGCCGCATAGACATAAGGCTTGCCATAGAAGCCCTCGGTAATCGGAGCAGAGCTCCACGTCGGCGCCTTATTCGCCACCACGTTCACAACTGCGCTCCAGGTAAACGCCACGCCACCAGGATTATAGAACTGAATTGTCCGGAACTTGCTGATCTGGCCTGCATCCAGTTTGCCATTCGTCACCGCCGCCCCTAAATCAAAATACGATTCGCCGGCAGGCGTCAGCCCATCACCGTTAAGCACCCGCACCAGCGGATCACTAATTCCCTTAACCACAACAACATGCCGCCCATGTCGCGCCGCCGGAGCCGTGTTCTTCAACCCCGCCTCCACATGCAGCACCTGCGCCTTCTCCGCCCATGACGCCGTGTTATACTCCGTCGTCACACCATACCCCGCAGGCACCGCCGCATACTGCGCCCAATCCAACGTCGCCGCGCCAAACGCAGCGCCCGGATCAACCGCCAGCGGCGCCCACGGCGCCGTCACCGAATCCCTAGTAAACTTGGGCTCCGTCACTTTCACTTCGGTAGCCGTGTCGCCGTCGTCATTGACGAGGCGGGCGACGAGTTTGACGGGCGTGCTGGGAAGCAGGCCCACAACACTCAGCGACACAACGACTTCGCCGTTTGCCTCCGTGCGCACGTTAACGCCCTGGGCGCGGACGGGTGCCGCCAATCCTTCGCCACTATAGAAGAACGCGTCGCGGCCCGTGCCGATGACGGGCACCGCAGATTTACCGTCAGCGCCAAGGAGAGCGAGCTCGAAACCGTCGCGCACGCGGGTGGCGGAGATGGGAGAGGTTTGGGTGGTGCCGTCGAAAGCTAAGTCTTTGTAGCGGAAGGAGATGGTGGTTTTGGCCGGGGATCCCGCAACGACCGGGGGGATGGTCAGGCTGTATTCCTTTTTCTTCGCGAAATCCTCCTCTTCCTTCAATGTAAACCATTCGATAAGAGCCTCTTGCACCGTTATCGCAACAGCTTCCGAAGTCGAGGTGGCCCCATGATTGTCGGTAGCAACCGCCGTCAGCGCATAGCTTCCCACCTCCGGCTGGGGCCAGGAGAAGCTGTAAGGCAAGTCTGTATCTTCGCCGAGCTTTACGGGCGTAGAGCCGGAGACCGTGGTGTTGAGCACGAAAAACTCCACCTTTGCGACGGAGCCGTCGCTGTCTGCCGCCGTGGCGCCGATCTCGACGACGATCGGAAGCTGGACAGTGGCGTTGGCAGGCGGAGCCGTCAGTGCCACCGTGGGCGGCGCGTTTACCGTGATGACCGTTTCGGAAGAAATGGTTACTCCGCCGCGATCGTCCGTAACATGCACGGCGAAGGTGTGCGCGCCGGGGTCCGCTCCAGTCCAGTCGTAAGTCCATGGAGCCGAAGTCCTTTCCCCAACTTTAACGCCGTTGACGTAAAATTCCACCTTGGTGATCACGCCGTCCGCATCCGCCGGATTGGCCGTTAGCGTAACGTGCGAACCGGCAGTGATGACTCCGGTTGGGGAAGATATTGTCACTTCAACGCTGGGCTGGCCGTTGACGGTAATGTAAACAGGCGCGGATGTTGCCTGCGTCCCGGTGAGATCGGTAGCGACGGCGGTCAGGGAGTACGCGCCGGAAGGGACGTTGCTCCAGCTGTAAGTGTATGCGGCAGAGGAATCTTCGCCGAGCCGCACCTTCGTGCCGGGACCGTTGCCGGTCAGCGGCGTGGCGTAGAACTCGACTTTGGCGATGGCGGCTCCGACCGGGCCGGTTGCCATTGCGGTAGCCGCAAGTTGCACCAACGCAGGGGCTTGCAGTAGGGCATTGGGCTCGGGCGCGGTCAGCGCCACGGTGATGATCACTGGCACGGGCGGCGCGCTGGTGGAGGTGTAGCGCAACTCGCCGCCGCTGTTGATGGTGAGTTGGTCGGCGCGCACAGTGCCAACCAACAGCGTGTTGCCATTGATGCTGACCGTCCCGCTCGGCGAGATAACTTGCCCGTATATCTTGCTGCCGCTGTTAAGGTTAACCCCGCCGTTGCTAATCTTAAACACCAGCCAGTCAGGATGGTCCGCGTTACCCAGTATCCCGTTGTTATTAAAGCTGTTACGCAGCCGGATCTCCACCGGCCCCACAATCTCCAGCTTCGCCTGACTATTGAGGTTCAGCCCTTGAAATTCATAAAGCGCAGGTGCCGAGCCCGCGGGCGCATCGGCCACGCCCAGCTTCAGCACCCAGTTGCCGCCCGCGTTGAAATTGCCGTATGCGCCGGCGGGTACGGTGAGCGTTCCCGTGTTGCCATTGCAGTTAACATCGCGAACCGTCGCCCAGTCGCCCACGGGATCCGTCGGTCCGTTGAGGTTTACCGAGCGGTTTCCCGTCGGGTTCTTCGGAACTTCCGCCGCCCGCAGGGCCACCGCATCCGTGCGCGTCGCCAGGTAACGCAGTGTTGAGTTGCTGTTCAGTGTCAGCCGGTGATTCGTCGGCGTCGCGGCACCCAAACCCGTCTTCACCCCACCAAAAGTAATCTGGCTTGCCGAGCCGTTCTGCGTGATCTGCGGCACGCCTGGCACCAGCAAATCGCCCGTGATGATCGCGCCACTGTTCAGCGTAACATCCTCCGCCAGCAGCTGTTGCACCGATCCATCCAACTTCCCGTTCACCTGCGGTCGATGCCGCACAATTGCCGCCAGCCGATTCCCCACCGGCGCTTCTGCAAGCGTGGAAAGCGTTGTCGTTGTGGTGATTCCGGTAGTTCCGCCGCTGGTCGTCGTGCCCGGCCCAGTCGAACTGGAGGTGCCAGTTCCTCCGGCACTCGTTGTGCCAGAGTTAGATCCACTCCCTCCCGCCGCAAGTTGCGGCGAGAAAAGCGTCGCCACCTGCGTCGGTGAAAGCACTCCGTCCCAAATCCGGACCTCATCAATGCAACCCTTCCAGCTTTGCCCCCGACCGGAGCCGATTGTGATCTGCGAGGCAACATTCTGATAATTGCCCGCAATCTGCCTCGTCGACTCCAAAGTGCCGTCCACATATAGATAAGCAGCGTGGCTTGAGGCAACGTAGGAAAGGGTCACATGATGCCAGGCACCGTCCGCAATATTCTTCGCCGAGCCTGATAAATTCTGGACCAGCTGTTCCGTCTGGGCATCGGTACTCACGCGGGCCCTGACTGTGCCTGAATCCGACGTCTCAATCTGCCAGCCCCGCTCCGCTGCGTCCACCCACCGCAGGATGGCGCCCGAACTCGCTGTGCCGGAAGTCTTTACCCATGCCGACGCCGTAAAGTCACCCCACGCGACAGTTTGTGACGGCTCCACGGCCACATCACCATTGCCATTGAGCAGCAACGCGTTACCACTCTTGCCCGGCCCAAACGACGCCGCGCGATCAGCCGGTGCCACCCTCAGAGTGCCCGGCAGCGAATTCGCGCTGTGGTCAAAAACAAAGAACGTCTCACTGATCTGGGGCGCCACATTCGTGGAATTCAACTCAAACGGCCAGTACCCCACTAGCCGCTCGGGAGCAATCGCCCCCGCGCCCTCCGCTGTCTCCACGCTCAGTCCCGCGCGATAATACTGCGCCTGCGTCAGCCCCGAAGTCCCCACCGCCGCGCCATCCGCGGGATTTGCGGGATTCATCCCCAGCGCGCCCTCGACACCGTCGGGAACGGAGTCGCCATCCGTATCGCGCTTGCCGGGATCGGTCCCTGCCTGCATCTCGCGCAGGGTGTTCAGGCCGTCGCCATCCGCATCAAAATAAGTGCCTGGAAGTGACGCAACTTCCGTAGTCGCAAGCACTTTTCGATACAGCCGCACCTCATCCACAACGCCTTTCCATGCAACGCCCCATCCCTTGTCGCCTATGCGAAATTCCGCCGGCACCAGCCCGATTGGCCCCGCGATCACACGCGTGGCCTCAAGCTTACCGTCGAGATACAGCTTAGCCTCGCCGGTTGTCGGCAAAAAAGTAAGCGCCACCTGATGCCAGCCTCCGTCTTTCACCGGCCGCACCACTGCAGCCGCCTGCACCACCTGATTCGCTCCACCCGGCGTGTCAAATCGCGCCCGCAATTGGCCTGCGCCGGCCCCCGCATCCAATTGCCAGCCGTAGCCACCCGCATCCCGCCAGCGTGAAATTACCTGATAATCGTCCGCCGCATCCGTCTTCACCCACGCTGAAAACGTGAATCCCGTAAATTCGCTAAGCTCATAAGCTCCGGGCACCTGCGCAGCCAGGTAGCGCACCCCGTCCAGCCGAGCCCCATTATCAAACAACCCCGGCGCCCACGTCGCCGCCCGAGCCTCCGCAGTCATCACCGCCCCATCCACACCGGCAAGCACCAGCTCATTCCCCGCCCCCGCGCCGCTCCGGTCCGCCGCCGAAGCCTCGTTCGTCTCATTAAGCTGCCACCATCCTCTAAGCGACTCCTCAGCAACAGGATGCGTCCCCATCCCATACGTCGCTTTCCACGAGTCCTCCAGCCCGTCCTTCTCAAAACTCCCCGCATACGCCAGGCCAAGCACTGCAACCACACTCAGCGCCGCCAGTAAAAACACCTGCCGCAACTGCGCCTGCGAGCTACGGCCCCGGGCCGAAGCGGATGCTTCTGCGTTTACTGAAGGGAAAATAGCCATAGTCTTTGGTGTGCTAGGGAATCCAATCTGGTAGCATTGATATCTTTCGATGATCATCAGTTTCGATATTTGATCGAAATCTATCGCACCGTAACACAGCATGACATTCACTTGTCAAGAAATTGAATATTTTCGCCACATTTTCCGCATGCTTTATACACGAATTAGTTGGCGGATATATATACTAAACCGAATGCAACTCATTAATTGCAAATCTAAGTTACTCTGTATGAGTAGCTAACAGGAATTCTCCTATTTCTACAATTTTGGGAGGACTGTTGGGAGCGATGCCCGCCCTGTGATCAGCGAAAATCGTCAAGGCTCTGCAAAGGGTTGCATCAATTTTATCCAATGCACTCGGTTGTAATTGGAATTGGCACGAGTTTGCATCTAATGGGTGCCACTGTGTAGAAAATTGCAACAACTTATTTACTAATTCGAGGTTTAAATATAGTTAACATTATACCATCAAGTTAGCCCTTCATGAATGCATTTACGTTCAGAGACAAGGTTGTTGAGAGCTATAAGACTTTTTCCCGCAGCTTCGTTCGGATCTCGGCTCCGGATATTGAGGAGGCGAGTTTTTCCAGAACGGCAAGGATGGGGATAGTCCGCTCTCCGTTCGCCTCTATAAGCAACTCATCACCGTGCGCGGCCCCTCTGGCCACGGCAAGACCTACGGGGTCTGCGATGCCGTCTTTCGCCGGCTGAAGTCCGCTAAGACGCCCATGACCGCCAGGTACATCATGCACACTGACATCATGCTGACCGTGAACCGGGCCATAGCGAACGGCAAAAGCATGACGAGCGTAATCGACGAGCTCAAGGCGGTCGATATCCTGGTGATTGACGAGTTCGGCAGTGTCGATCACGACATGCGCGATGCTGCACTCTCCACTGTGCGCAACATCATATTTGTTCGCGTAGACCGGATACCAATCCGCACCACGTTCGTCATCACGAACAAGGAGCCCGGCTGGATCAAACAGCACCTGGACGAGCCGTTCTCCGCACGCCTGCTGGGCACAGAGCGCGACGTGGGCCGGCTGATCAAGCTCGGCCCACTGCCCACCATCACTACCGCTGACGGCCGCACTATCATCAATCCGGCAGGGATTGGAAAGCCCCATAGATTGCCCCAGCCCGCATGGATGGCTGATCTCCAGAGCGTAGCCGCCGATGTCACATGGAGCGTCACGGGAGAACCGAAGACGCTCCAGCATATTTTGGCCAGTGGAAAGGGCTTTACGTGGTGCCTTGCGGACCGTACTCAGAAGCTTCCGGCGGAGGCGTGGGAAATTTTGCGAATGGAGAATCATCCAGCTTATGCTGTGCTGGAGGAGTTAAGAAACTGGAGAGTGAACTTCTAGAGCGGTTAAAGTCAACATGTGTACACCCATTTCTGTCCTTTTTCTCTGGTATGGACTGTACACACCTCGACTTGAACCGCTCTAGTGAAAAGGGCCTCGAATAGTCGGTGATGGGCCAATTGCAGGACCGAGATCGCGTATAGGTTGTTCTTTCGGTGACTTTTCTTTGGTCGACTTTTCCTTTTGCAATTTTTCACGGTCACGGTCGGCTGTGGCTGCATCGCGCTTATATGTGTCGGCCTGCTCCTGCGCGCGACTTTCCTGACTTGCACGATTTGCTGCTGCTTCTGTTTTTTCCCTTTCAGCTTTTTCATGCGCTCTCTGTGCTCGTGAGCTACTTCCGTCAATTGCAGATTCTGAGGGCACAGGTGCCGGTGCCGGTGCAGCTTTCATAACAAAACTACTGGGAGGAAGCTGAGAAAAAAAGCGTTTATAGAGATAGTAGGAAGGATCAAATTTTAACTTGGGCAACAGAGTATGCGCTAAGAGAAAATTGGGCTTCCCGAATTGATTTTCTAAAAAACTATTTAACAAAGGATCGTACTCTTCTGTGTAGTAGATAAGTTCACCTTGACTACTAAGACGGAAGACAAATTGCCTCTTGGAGCTATAATATTTCCTATCATTTCGAAAAAACTTACCTTCTACAAATTCAGATCTATGCGTTCCATAACCTATGATTAAAGCGGTAACTTCATGGAAGCCACCGGATTCTTTAGACCAAACAAGTTGCGTTTGTACGAAGGCAGATGAAGAAGGATACTTCTGCAACCCTTTTTTAACCTCAGGTGAAATCTGCTTAACTACTCTGGCGGTGGCGTCCGCAATGGAAATCGTCTCTATGACTAATCGCGCTCCTTCGGCAGCCTTGGCACTTGAATTCAAAGCGTTGCTTAAGACCTTTGGATCTGGGTCAAGCGAGTGCTGCGACCAAGATGTGGAACACATCACAAGTAAGGCGCCGAACTTCAAGATCACCGCTGTGAATATGCCTGTCGCATTCATTTGGATAAGCTAGGATCAAAAGAAATGCTGTAAAATTCGGGGCTCCCAGGAGTTGTTGGCAGCTCTGCCTCCGCAGGCTTGGGCCTGGATTCAGAAAACTAACAACCCAGTTGCCGGTATTCTTTCTAATTTAC
>JBGGNE010000261.1:0-16888 GCA_041287705.1 Methylacidiphilales bacterium
TAGGTGGTGCCGGCCGCTTCGCCTTTGCCCTGGCGAATCGCGATCGGGATATTGTACTGCTGCTGCATCCAGTCCAGCACGGCGGATGCTGCGAAAGGAAGCACTTCGCACGGCAGCGGAAATACGCCCAGTTGCTGCACCTGCTTGTTGGAATCCGACACAATGACAAGCTGCCTGGAGCAAAAGGCAACAATCTTCTCTCTTAACAGCGCACCACCGCCGCCTTTTGTCAGGTTCAGCGCGGGATCAAACTCGTCCGCTCCATCAATGGTGATATCGATCTGTCTGGCGCGCTCCAGCGGCACCAGCGGGATGCCCAGTTGAATAGCCAGCTCGCCGCTTCTCTCCGAGGTGGGGATACCCGTGATGCGCAGCCCCTGCTGACAGCGGGCAGCCAGAGCGCGAATGGCATGGGCCGCCGTGCTGCCCGTTCCCAGTCCTACCACCATGCGGCTTTGCACAAGTTGTACCGCGGCCTCAGCCGCAATGCGCTGTTCTTCCTGAAGGTTTTTCACGCGCTTTGTATCTCACTAGTTGACGGCTTTGTCCAGATCCCTTCGGCGTAGGGCACATTCCACACCGCAGGGTGGGCCAGGCGATGTCCCTGGTACCCGTCATCCCCGTAAGTGGTTCCGTGGTCAGAGCATACAACATAAAACCATGGCTCCGGGCGGGTTGCCAGAGCATCGCATAAAAGCGGCCATTGAGAATCGACGTATTGAAGGGCTGCGCCATGGCTTTGCAGGTTGTCGGTCTTTCCCTCGGTTCTCAGAACCTCGGGCAGATAGAAGTAATTCGGCTGGTGAATCGCGGAGATATTGACAAAAAGAAACACTGGTTTGCGTGATTCAAGGCGTTGCAGCGTGTCGCCTGCCAGCCGAAACTGATGCTCCGTAGAGTGCTTATCAGTCACGCCAAGTTTTGTTTCCCAGAAGCTGTGCTCAAAGAGATCCGGAAAGACGGAGCTGATCGCGCTCTGTTTGTTAAAGAAGCCCACGCCGCCGATACACACCGTGTGATATCCTCTGGCGCGCATGGCGCTGACCAGATCCGCCTCATCAAAGGCAAACGTATGGGGTCCTGTCGTTTCGCTCCCGGCAAAGCGCGCGGCGAACAGGCGATCCTCCCGGCTGGTGCTGCCCATTCGCGGGTGAATGGGTGTCGGTAGAAATCCGGCGAAAAAAGCCTGATGAGCCGCGTAGGTAAAGCTGCCCGACGTGTGCCGCTGCTGCCACGCGCCACCGATAAACGCGGAAATCCTGGGTGTGGCACCGTCTTCAAGGAGTTGCTGCGCAACATCATAACGCAGTGTATCCAGCGTCAGCATCAGGATGTTGTGGGTGCCGACAATCTCCTTCATGGGAAAGGACATGGACGAAAAATAAGGAATCTGCCGCCCATGCGACAACATAAAAAGACTGTCTTGGGAGTCCGGAGAATAACCGATAGCTGCGCTGGAATTCAGGTCAGCGCCTTATTCTAAATGCACTCCCTCTATCGCGCCTTGTTCACATCTCAAAATCAGCTCCAGGCTTTGTACAAAATAACGGTGAGAAATGGTCTTGGACGCGCGATTGCCGTTTGACGATCGGGACGGCAATGGCATAATCCACCCTCTTTCCCCGGCGTTGTGCCTGGGCCATCTAATGGGGATGTGATTGCCCGGAATTTGCCGCGTAAGTCATCTCTTACTTTCCTATCTCTCGATTTCCCAGACTGTTATGAAATTCTCGCTTCGCTGGTTGGAGGAATATATCGCGCTGGATAAGCCGCTCTCCAAAGTGCTGGATAAACTGACCATGGCCGGCACCGAAGTGGAGTTTGTCGAAACCAAAGGCGTCGAGAGCCAGTACCTTGTTGTCGGGCAGGTGCTTAGCTTTGTGCCCCATCCCAACGCCGACCGCCTGCGCCTTTGCCAGGTGCTTGATGGCCAGGGACAGCGCCAGATTGTGTGTGGCGCCAAGAATTTCAAGGAAGGCGACAAGGTTCCGCTCGCGCTGCCCGGTGCCGAACTGCCCGGCGGGTTCAAGATCAAGGAATCCAAACTGCGCGGCGAACTCTCGCAGGGCATGCTGTGCTCCGCCAAAGAACTGGCGCTGGCCGAGGACGCCGAAGGTTTGCTGATTCTGCCGCCCGAAGCGCCGCTGGGCATTCCGTTCCATGAGTACAAGCCGGTTAACAGCGTGTTTTCAGTAGAAATCACGCCGAACCGCCCCGACCTGCTCAGCTATCGCGGGCTGGCCCGGGAACTCGCCGCCATCGGCATGGGCCAGATTCGCCCTACCATCCTGCCCAATCTCTCGCAACTCTCTGTGGGTAAGGATCTTCCGGTATCGCCATGGGTCGTCGATATTCTGTCCGATTCATGCCCCTTCTACAGCGCGGTTACGCTGGGCGGACTGCGCGTGGCCCCCAGCCCCGACTGGCTGCGCGAGCGCGTGGAGGCGATGGGCTTCAGATCGATCAACAATGTGGTCGATGTCACCAACTTTGTGCTGTGGGAGACTGGTCAGCCGCTGCACGCCTTCGATGCCCAGAAGCTCAAGGCGCCCGCGATCATCGTCCGCCAGGCCATGCCCGAGGAGAAAATGCTGGCGCTGGATGGCAAGGAGTACGCTCTGAAGATGCAGGATCTGGTCATCGCCGACGAGAGAGGCGCCGTGGCCATTGCCGGCGTTATGGGCGGTTCGGAATCCTGCGTTACCTCCGCAACCACGGAGATCGTACTGGAATCCGCGTGGTTCCTGCCCGGCAAAGTACGCCACACCAGCCGTCGCCTCGGCCTGATGTCCGAATCCTCGTACCGCTTCGAGCGCCGCGTCGATCCCGCCGGTGTGCTGACAGCGCGCGACCGTGCCGTGCAGCTGATTCTGGAGCTGGCGGGCGGTACGGTTACCTCGCAACCTGTTATTAAAGGCGAGCTTCCTTCCGGACCTCTGCCCGTGGAGCTTCGCCACGAGCGTGTGGAAAAAGTGATCGGCACACCGGTCAGCAAGGAAAAAGTCAGCGCCTGGCTCACCAGCCTCGGCCTCAGCCAGTCCAGCGATACCTCAGCCAAAAGCCTCATTCTTGCCGAGGGCTCGGACACCACCCTGTGGACCATCCCCAGCTACCGTGCCGATTTGGAGCGCGAGATCGATCTGATCGAGGAAATTGCACGCCTGCACGGGCTTGCGGATATTCCCGCCCGCATGACGCTGGGCGTCACCCCGGAATCCATCCCCGATCGCGTTGATATCAAGCTGCGCCAGCTGCGCAAATCGCTCGCTTCGCGCGGCTTTGACGAGTGCGTGACGGATGTGCTTGTGGATAAACGAGTAGCGGGTGGTGTCCCCAGCGTGGAACTGCTGAATCCGCTGAACGAGCAGTACACTCACATGCGCCCCAATCTGCGCGGGGTGCTTCTGAGTGTGGCCTCGCGCAATCTGGCTCGCGGCGTTAAGGCCTTGCGCCTGTTCGAGGTGGGACGCGTTTACGTTCCGCGCGAAGCCGGAGCGGCCCATACCGCGGCGGCCGGCGTGGTGGATTCCGCCGGATTTGCGGACGAGCCCGTGCGTCTCGGCATTCTGGTCGGCGGCGAGGCAGAGGAAGCTGCCTGGTGGCAGTCCCAGCGCGGCGCGGATTTCTTTGATCTTAAGGGCGTGACGGATTTTCTGGCCGCGCAGGCCGGGCTGTCATCCCGCGATTGTCTGGAAGCGCTGACCGTACCGCCGTCGGTGCTGAAGGAATATGGGATCAAGACGCCTGTATTTTACGCCGAGTACGCGCTGGATGCGTGGCTGCTCAAGGAGGAGACGGTACCGACCTTTAAGGCGCTGCCCGCGTTTCCGGCAGTGCGCCGCGACATTGCGGTGGTGACGGATCTGTCTGTGACGCATGAGGATGTGCAGAACACGATTCTTTCTGCGAAAGTAACTGCATTGGAACATATCTTGCTATTTGACATTTTTACAGATGCCAAAGGCGAAAAGATTGCTGCGGATAAGAAATCCCTCGCGTATGGCTTGACTTATCGCGCCAATGATCGAACATTAACCGAGAAGGAGGTCAGTGTCTGGCACGAACAGGTGAAGGCACGTTTGCAAAAGACATTGAACTGCACATTCCGGGAGTAATAGCGGATAAAAACCTATTGCTTTTGGCTTGAGGTTGCGGGCGATTGATGCTACATTGCAATCATCGATAAGGTTTCGCAGCCTTACACCACTTTTTGTTCTTTGATTGTTTGACTTTACGATAATATATGTATGCGGCCTGTCTACATACATATGTTTTCACTACACTTTACCCTGTGGTACTCGTGATCTAAGCCAGAACGTTTTTTCCCGATACACTCTTAGGGAGGCTTAGCACGGAGATATTATAGAACGCCATGCCTTTACTGGAAGGCGAACTTTCTCCTGCCGCTTCCCCCCTTTAACTTAGAGGGGCAAAAAGCACTGCTTGCACGGTATTCGCGGGGTAATCTTTTTTCAGTCGCAGATCAGTATTTCACAGGAATGGGGAGAGCTTGTTTGGATGAAGGATGTTTCGGAACCTTCAGACTTCAAAGCAAGAACCGGAACAGGCCTCCCCAAGTCCGCCTTCGGTCCCTGGCGCTCTTTATGATGGACAGGAAGCCTCCATGCTCACCATCTGGAGGCATCATTGGTAATTCTTCTTTCAGAGTCCGGCATCCTGTGTGTCATGCAGGATCAGACAGGCTGCGGAGACTGTTTCGATTGTATTGAATTGCAAGATTTTCAACTCCGTGTGCGGAGTTATCCTGCCTGTGCCTCTTTGTTCTGCTGCCTTTCCTGGACACGTAACCTCTTGTCCGTGTACAGATTTATTTTTTCGTAATCTCCTAAGTTTTCAACTTTTCTCTCTCTTCCGAAAATCAGGATATGCTGGAAATGAAATATTGTAACCGGTAGATTTATTCCTGCGGAAATGGTGTGTATATATAAAGCAACGGCTCCGTTCTAACGTAGTTTCAGGGTCATGCGGACGACGCCGGGGTCGTCTTTGTCGCGGGAGAGGAGGAAGCCGGCCTTCAGGCAGACACGCTGCATGGCGCGGTTTTCGCTGAAGGTGTCGCACATGAGGTGGTCCAGACCTTCGGCGCGCGCAATATCGACGAGGCGCAGCAGCAGGGCAGTGCCGATGCCGGCGGATTGCCAGGGATCGCTGATGAGCATGGCGAACTCGCCGTCGTTGCCGCTGAGGGTGCGGCTGAGGCGGCCGACGGCCACGATTTCGCCGGAGCCAATGAGGGCGTCGGGCGAGGAGGTGCTTCCTTCAGCCAGCGGCTCGACGATGAGCGCGATTTCGCGGTCGTAGTCATTGAAGCAGACTCGCGTAAGACGTTCGTGGGTGATGCGCTGCTGCAGGCCGATGTGATGAAAGTAACGCGAGTAGGCGCTTTCCTCCGACACGGTGCTGTGAAAGCGCACGATGGCGGGCTCGTCATCGGGGCGAATAGGGCGGCTGAGGAACACGCGGCCAGGAACGCCAGGGCTGCGGCTTTTGGCCAGGAGCGGGCCGGCGTATTGCGCCGGGTAGGGCCGCACAGCCGGTCGAGGAAGGTCGGCATCGGCCACTGCGGCAGGGTGCAGAATGGTGCGGCTGCCGGCGACAACAAAGCTGTGGGTAGAGGCGAACAGCGGATTGATGATAAGCCGGGCGATGCGCGGTTGCTCCACAGCCAGTTGGCTGAAGCGGACGAGGATTTCCTCCAGCGCAGCCACGTCGGCAAGGGGAAATCCGTGTTTGCCGTGCAGCGCCGTGGCAATGCGGGTGCGCTCGATAATGCGGCGCGCCAGGGTGGAGGTGAGGGGGGGCAGGCCCATGCTGTAGTCCTGCATGATGTCCGTAAGCGGTCCCCCGGTCCCAAAGATGACGACGGGCCCAAACTGATCATGCGCCCTGAACTCCAGCCTCAACGGGACCAGCGTGACGCTGGACCCTGTGGCTGACGACGTTGTCGTCGCTGGGTGAGCTTTGGGGCTGGTATCTGTCGCGGGGGGATTGGCTTCTTCTTTTGCTTCTCCTGGCTCATCTCCATCTGTGGAAATTCCGTACAGGTGCAGCAGTTGAAAAGTTTCTGCTTCGGTCAGCTCGGTGCGGTCCTGGCTCAGGGCGAGCTGGAGAAGTGCGGCTGCCTGCTGCTGGCGGGCGTTCTGGGTGAGGAACTCCTGTGGCGTGGGCGCGGGTGTTTCGTACAGTGCGCGGACTCCCAGGGTGAACCGCCACAGGTAGCCGAAGAGGCGCGCGGGCGTGTCGGGGTAGGGGAAAACCGGAATGCGTGCCTGGGCGAGGATGTCGGAGGCGGTTTCGGTTTCCGTGCCGCCCATCCAACTGGCCAGCACGGGTTTGCCCCAGGGCAGCGCGGCTTCGGAAAGCGCGCGGGCGATCGCAACCGGATCGGCGCCGGGCTGACGGGCAAAAATGAGCAGGATGCCGTCGATGCCGGGATCCTCGGCGAAGAGCTGCAGAGCGGTGCGATACGTAGTGCCATCCGCGTCGCCACCCAGATCGAGCGGATGCGGCAGAGGCATCGGCAGCGTGGGGATCGATTCGCGAAGGCGCGCCGCGGTTGCCTCTGATGGCACGGCAAGGGCACCGCCGCTCAGCACCAGGGCGTCGGCTGCCAGCAGCGCCGGACCGACCGCGTTGCTTATAATGGCGAGTCGGCCGCCGCGCGGGCGCGGTTGCTTGGCCAGCAGATGCGCCATGTAAAACAGCTCGGCGATCGTGTTAACGCGCAGCACGCTGCAGCGGCGAAACACGGCGTCGATAATCGCGTCTTCATTGTCTGAAGCTTCGGGAGTGCTTGCACTTGCACCGGTGCCCGTTGCTACATTAAAGGGGCTGAGCGCAAAGGCACCCGCGCTGCTGCGGCCCGCCTTCAGTACGATCACCGGCTTTGTCAGGGCGGTTTCGCGCGCGGCGGAGATGAACGAGCGCGCTTCGCCCAAGGTCTCCATGGAGATAACGATACTCTCCGTCTCGGGATCTTCGCCGAAGTAGCTCAGCAGATCGCCCCAGTTGACATCCGCCATGCCGCCTGTGGAAACAAATGCGCTCAGGCCGATGCCTTCCGCGCGGCACCAGTCGATAATCGCAGTCCCCATCGCGCCGCTGTGCGCCAGAAAGGCAACCTTGCCTGGCGGCGGCGCTATCTCGGAAAAAGTGAGGTTAAGCCCGTGGCTGGGCCGCATAAAACCGAACGAACCGGGACCAATCACCCGTAGCGCCGTTTCGCGTGTTACGGCGCGGATCATCTCGGCAAAGGTGCGCCGGGTCCTTTCGTCCGAAAGCGGGGCGTTGTCCTGCGGAAGTACGACCGCGAAGGGAATGCCCGCTGCCGCGCAGGCCCGCAGGGCAGGGCTCAGATCCGCCTCGTTGCACAGCAGCATGGCCAGATCGACAGCAGATGTTTGTGAGAGCGCTCCTGACTGGGTTGCGCCGCGCGCGGAAATCGTCCGCAGTGCGTCGGGGAGGGACGCATCGGCTGTTGCGGTGAAGAGGCGCAGTTTCCAGGTGCCATGCTGCGCGTTCAGCAGGAGCTGCAGCGCGTTGCTGTCCGTAATGGAGGCTACTGTTGCGATCGGGACGCCGGTTCTGGCTGCGTCGACGGGAACGGTCGTGATGTTACCGCTTTCGGAATCACCTGTAGCGGTAACAGAAGCTGAGGTGGCCGGTGCGCTGCAAATGACGACGACGGAGCGTGGCTCAAAGAAGCTCTCCAGTGATACATTGCGGCGAAACTTGCGGGAAGCAAGCGCGGGCGGAATCGCGCCTGCGTCCGGTGCGCTGGCAGCGACGTTTTTGCGTCCTGTATCGGTCTGGTCTGCGTTTGACATGGCGGCTCAATGAAACGTGAGCCCTTCCTTTTAAGGTGTTAGACCATTCGCAGACGTTAATTGGTACAAATCCTGGGTCGCTTTTGGGCGATAGCAGTGTTGCGCTTTCGGTCATGCATTATTCTAATGCACTCCCTCAATCGCGCCTTGCTCTCATCCCCAAATCGATCCCAGTCTTTGTACCAATTAACGTCTGCGAATGGTCTTACTGGGTATTAGAACCGTTTCGGAATGGACTGGCGCTCCTTCAACTGGGGATTTTTCAGATCATCGCCTGGAGAGGAGCGGTTGAGCATCTTCTTCTCTTTGGCCACGGCTTCGGACGACATTTGGGAGCGGCGGACTTCTTCTTCCAGCTTTTTCCGCTCATCGTCGCTCAGCTTCACACTTCCGCTTGCTTTGGGGGCGCCGGGCAAATCAGCTGAGTTGGAAACAGTCGAGCCCGTGCCGGTAGAGGTGGCATCCGCAGTGCCCGTGCCGGAGACAGGCGAGGCGGCGGGAGCGGGGGAAACAGGGGCGGCCTTCTTCGGTTTGGCGGCTGCTTTCGCTGGTTTCGGAGCGGCATTGGTGCCGGCAGTCGTTGTCGGCCTGGGCTTCGGCCTGGGTGTAGAATCTGCAGTGCCTGCTCCAGCGGCAGGGACTGAGGTTTCCTGGGCTGTAGCGGTGATCGTGCCCACAGTAATCAGGAAAAAACCGGCCAGCAGGGCAAAGGAAATCGGAAACATCCTCATCATGATCCCCGCACTATAGGATCCAATACCTGCTTTGGCGAGGGCAGACTTCACAGCAGCACGGTTACGGGTGCGATTGATAGTGGTGCAGATGGTCAACTTTCCAAACGCACAAGCTAAGGAGTCTCCGGAAAATAACCTGCACAACTTGAGCCGCCGCTTTTGAGCGAGAGCAGCGTTGGAATTCCGGTCAGCGCCTTAATCTAATGCACTCCCTTCATTCCGCCTTGCTCTCATCTCAAAATCGACGATTTAAGTTGCACAGTTTATTTTCCGGAGACACCAGGTTTCGGATGGGAATCCCTTAGGAGTCTTCGTGTCTTGGTGGTGAAAAAATCATCATCCCAAGCGTATAAAGGAGAATTCGCTATTTCCCTTTTGTCCTTTCCCCCGTCGGGACGTTAAATACGGAAATCGTAGAGCAACCCGTTGCCGTGTGGCGATATGAGGAACTTTTTTAACGCAACGTTCGCTACGGCGCGATGACCGCGACGCGGGAGGGGAATAGACAGGAAAGCAGGAAACGGAGGAAGAAGATCAGGCTTTCTTAACCACAATGACTCCAGGACACCAGGTTTCTAACACGGATTTTTCCAACTTCCTGTTAGGGGTTGATCTTCAAGCGCACCACTTCTAATCACACCCCACGGTTACGGGGCATCAGGGATAAAATGCAGCGAGCCTGAAAGACGCTGATCTCAACCGCCATTGCCGGCAGATTTTGATCAGAGCTTTACAGGCTCGTGAGAACAGTGTGCTGAACCCAGCACCCGGTCGGAATTTAGTCTTCCACTACCTTGCGTACGGTGCCGCCGCGATAGACGAAGCTGCCGTAGAGATTGCCACGGTAGTTTTCAGAAACGTAGGTGCGGCCGTAGTAGGGCTTCCAGCCGTGATAGGGAATGTAGCCCAGGTAAGGGCGATGATTGTAGAAATACGGCCGGCGATAGTTATACACGGCGGGGCCGGGGTAGGCCTTCTCGTCCGGCATGTAATAGGCGCTGTACGGATAGAAATTATAATCGTGCTGATAGACCTGCTTCTTGCCGATGACGAAGGGGCGGTCGATGTAGACGTCCACGTAGCGAGGGCAGCACTTCTTTTTGGTGGTGCATGTGGTCGTCGTCGTTTTTTTCACCACGACCTTTTCCGTTTTAGTGGGCTCGATAGGTACACCTGCGAAGGCCGGGCTGATGGCCATAAAGGCCACCGACAGCGAGGCGCACAGGACGGCAAGGACGTGTTTCATGCGATTAAAGTGTTTGTGCGGAGCTAGTTAGTAAACTTATCGAAAGCAGCTGCGTAGGACTTGGGAGGTTCTACCACGCGGCCCCATACGATGGCAAGAACTGTAAAGGAGCAGCGACTGAAAAGATGAAATAAATGGCGTTTACACCTTTGTTTAATCAAACGCATTTCCTTTGTATGGAGACGTTCTCAGCGGTTGATGTCCTGCAATAACTTTGACTTAAGTGAGTTCATGATACATCATGTGTGCGTTGCGCATTTCTTGTGGTATCGCATGCTATGCTGTTCCAGCAATGGCTTTACGTTATGGGGCGCTCCATTCGAAATTATTATTGCGACATGTCAATTCTCCCTTCCATCATTATAGCAGGGATTGTTGCGGCCGCACTGTCTTCATTCGATGCTTACATTGCGGAAAATTTGCAGGACACCGTGGCGCTTCTCTTTCGTGCGCGAACCCGGCTTGCACTGGCAGACGGACCCGGAGCGGAGGCTGACTTTACCGCTGCGGCGGCGCTGGATGGCGAACTGGCGGCGCGATTTCGGAACATACCGCCTGGATCTCTTGCATCTGCGCAAACTGCTGCTTTACCGGAGGATGCAGCATGAGCTTCCTGTTTGATTCTCTGCCGCTGATGGGCGGCGGCTTGTTTGATCCCAGAATGGACAATACGTGGACCAACTTAGTCTTCATCATCCTGCTGATTCTGCTGCTTCTTTACGCTACGTGGAGAGGCTTGAAGACTTCCGCAACTCTGCGCCTCACGGTGAAAGAATCTCGTGAGCGCTATGCTGAGCTGGCGGATGATAACGATGCCGAGCAGTATATTAAGAATACCCTTGAGGAGGATGTCAGGGTAAAGGCTCTGAAAGCTGAGGGCGCCTCTATGGAGCTAATTCTGGCACATCAACGCAGACTCATCGAAAAGGATCTTAAGGAGGCCATTTGGTTGACGGGCAATAATCCTGTTGCGCTTGCCTTTGCCTATATGTGCCATGGCAGTTCTCTGTTCTACCTGGGCGATATTGACGAATCTGTCGTGTCCCTGGAGAAGTCGATCAAGCTTAATCCACTTTCGGACGAATGCTGGAGGCTTCTGATCTCTGGCAGATGGGCCCAGAGCGATTATGATGGAGCTCTGGAGGCCGCTAACTTTATCCTGCAATATAGTTCCGGCGAAGAAGAGGGGTATCACTTTCCCGCAGATTCTCCGGAGGATACCGAGCGCAATAGCACCTACATTACGGACGTAAGAGTCTGGAAGGCCGAAATCCTTGTTTTCCGCAGTATGTTATGGCGGTCAAAAGGGGATACCAATGCTACACTTGCCGATCTGGATCAAGTGGTCGAAATGAAGCCGGAAGCGACGGATACTCTCCTTATACGTGGCGATACGCGCCGGATTCTGGGAGACTCGTACGGCGCTCTGGCCGATTATGCCGCCGTTAGCGCAATCGAAGATGATCTTTGTGCTGATGCTCAGCTGAAGTCGGCTCTGGTTCTTCGTCAAGCCGGCAATTTCCCCGCAGCGCTGGCCGCGTTTGATGCGTGCCTGACGCAAAGCCCTGAGGACGCCGTGGCGCTCCTCTTTCGCGCGCGCACCCGCCTTGTGTTTGGCGATCTGCAGGGCGCGGAGGCTGATTTTGTCGCCGCCGCTGCGCTGGATGCAGAGCTTACAACTCGGTTTCGGTCTGTGCAGGGAGAAAACTAAAGCGTGCTCTCCCATCCCATTCTCTCGATTCAGAGGAAAAAGATGAGAAATCAGGCAATCAGACCTCTTCGAATTCAGGCAATCAAGGGGTTTTCCTGGCTAAGTTCTTCAAGCATGGAATGCCCGAATAGTGTGGGCGCGGACGAAGCTTCCCAGGGCAGGTCAGGTGCTTCTTCGTGGAAAGGTACGGGAGTAGAAGGCAGCCATGCCATGCAGCGACCCGAGCGAAAGCTTTCGATCACCACAAGACGTTGCCCAGCGGGAAGCAGATTCCTGGCTGCGGCATCCTGTGCGGTTTCGATGATCAGGGCCGCATTTTTGCAGTCCGCTATAAAGGCCTTCCGGACAGACTCCTGGTTATCCAGATAGCTTCCCCAGCGGGCCTGGACCAACACTATTGCATGGGGAGTCGCTGCATAGTAATGCACCGCCTCCGAAGCAAATCCGTGCCCGCCAAATCCAAAAGCCAGCACAGGTGTTTCGACACTGTGAGAGAGGAGGTCAGCGAGCAGATATTCGAGATTGTACAGAGAAGAATGCGAATCCAGACCCACCTCTGTCGTGGCAAACGTGGTTGATGAAATCTGGTACAGCTCTGCGTCTTTAAAAGGGGCTGGCAACAGAGGGAAGGGAAGGGACTCCGCTGTATAGATCTCTTCCGCCTGCTGGCGCGGGGGGAGATTAATGACGGGATGCGAGGCGAGGGGGGCCTCATCCGCCAGAAACTCGGAAGTTTCTGTAAAATCGTGTTCAGACATAAGGCAGAAAAGTAAAGGTATGTCGTGTTACAGGTTGTTAAACCACTATTCCATCTGCCGACGGGGTCACTGGAGTTGGCGGTTGATCAAATACCATCGTGGGACTCCTCATCAGGGGAGGAGTCGCCGGCGTACGGGGAGGAGGTGCCGGCAACCGACCCAGCTCTCCGTTCAGCACGCCCAGATAGGTGATCTGGCGGCCTGCTTTAGGACACAGGGCGTCAGTTACGGTGGGAGTTCCCCACTGCGATCTCTCAATAACACCGCCGGGTTTTGCGCGCAGGGCTGTTACATGCTCTTGCATTTGGCGCATTCGAGCTACCGTGGCATCAATTTCGCGTTCGGGAAGTATCCCCTGCAAATCGTCGCGGATCTGTTTTTCAGACAAGGCGTCAACTTTGTCTGCCATGTTACGATCAATGACCGGAGGCAACGGAAGCAACTGCCCCTCGGGTCTTCTTGCGTCTGTAGGATTTGTGCCGAAGGAAATATCATTGTCGATGCCAGTCACCTTGGCCGGCCCATCCTCCCCACGAGGTTTAATGAAATAATTGCCGGAATGGCGATCCAGCTGGCCACACAGAAAGTCCGTCAGCTGAAGTCCCACCAGTCCGCGCTGAACATCTGGATCGTTTATTTCTTGTCTCACACGTTCCTGCTTAAAGAAACGGGGAGGAGCCCCGGGTTCAACCCTGATGAAAGCCTCCTCAAGTAATTCTTTCCCGCCCTCTCTGCTCAGTTTCGCAAGGGCTTTTTCTGCTTCTTTTCCGGTGAGCTCATGGGAATCTTCTCTCTCATTGCCAACAACGCCTTCGGCCTTTGCCTGGACAATACCCAGTTCGCCCTTTACGGAGCCAATTTCTGAGCGAGGCAGACAGTCCAGGCCGAGAGCATCATCCATTACCTTGCTTGCAATATTTCGGGCGGCAAGCTGTGGTTTTCCGGCCGAAATGCCAAGCATAGTCGCCTGCGCTTCGGGCAGACCCTTAGCTCCTCTGGACTGCTTGTAAACTCCCTCCTGGACCCCGCTCTGAGTCTGGAAGCCTATCATTTTCGGTGCGCTCACGCCTCCTCCAGACAGATCTTTGCTGGACACTACTTTGCCGCCGCGCCATTCGCCTACCAGGGTACGCTCATGTATGGGGATGTCCGCACGCTTGTACATGCGACACTCTGCCATGGTCAGCTTATTCTGTTGGGCTACGCTGATTTCCTGGGGCGTAAGACCCATAGCCTTTAATTCTTTCGCCTGCGCCTTCTGCGCGTCCTTCAGGATGATGCGGATACGGCCCGCAGTCAGGGGCTTGCCTTCCACACGCTGGTTATATAGCGCAGATTTGGCCATTTTAGCCGCGCCTTCGCCGTATTCTGCACCGATCTGCTTCTCCAGATGATAGGCTGCAACGCGGTTCCGTCCTTGCTCACTGGCGGGGCGGTTGACAAACGTCTTGAATCTTGCCCAGAGAGCGGAGGGGCTGTTGGATCGCTCCTGCGTGCCCGGGCTTGCAAGCTTTCCTTGTTCTCCGGTTGTCTGAACGCGAGCGTCGTCCCCGAACGTGCTTAGATTGCTAAAACGGCCACCAATTTCAGGCATAAAAGTTATAGGCTAAATTCCGCATTGTCCCATCGTTCGATCCGTCGCCGCCTTCAGATCCGAATCATATCGGGAGGCACTGAATCGTCGGTTCCGAAACCGTTGCTGCTGCCGTCTGTGCCTTCAGCATTCCGGGCTTCCTGCCGCGCATTGCGGGCGGATTCCCAGCTGCCGGCCTCCAGGCGTCCGTGCCACAGTTCCGCATTATGAACGATCGTGCGGAGTATCGTTTGCAGCCTTTCTTCATCCAGCATTTCGGTCGATTCCTTAAACTGAATATGGATCAGATTCTCCGTGCCATTTACCGCCAGTGTCGCGCCGCCGGTGCCGGCCCAGTTAAAGTTTGCCTCCAGCATTTCCACCAGCAGCAGCATCTTCGCCTCTGGTTCATCAGGCAGCGCGCCGCATGTTGCGCACACCACAACGGCTCCTTCCTCTGCGTTGTGGGAGATGGTGATATCAATGTTGCCATCTACCTGCACCATCGTATCCCCTTCTTCACCGAGGGAGAGATCCACGTCCAGGTCCCGACCGCATTTCACCAGCAGTGCATCCAGATTTGCTCGCGACATATAGTAATTTTTGTCACCCTAGAGGTATATCCCGCTACATGTCCACACTTAATCAGCACCTCTAAGACATCAGGCAAGATAAACGAGAAATGGAGCAGAACGTAAGCTCTTGAGGCTTGCAGGTAACACCGCACTCAGTCTTCCTCTTCCGTCTCTGGAGGCTGGTTTTTGACAAGCAGAGCGGCTTCTATATCTGCCAATACCCGTGCCGCCACCGGATAGTCCGGGGTAATCGCCAGTGCACGGAGCGCGCTTTCGGCGGCTTCTTCCAGGCGGCCCAAAGTGCGCTGGCACATGGCCATGTTCAGGTAAACTTCGTCCCGATCCCCTTCGCGATTCACAGCATCGCGCAGTACATCAATCGCTTCCTCGAAACGCTCGTGCCAGGCTAATGCGCCGGCCAGGAAAACCCGCGGGGGTGTTTCAGCATTATACTCACATGCTTTGACGTATGCCTGGGCGGCCTCTGGATAGCGGTCGGACTCCTTAAGGGCATTGCCTCGCAGCAGATATATTCGGTACAGCTTTGTCTGGTTGGAGGCCTGTGCGGGCGGCTGGGCCAGAAGGCGCGCTTCAATGCTGTCGCACAGCGCAATGGCTTCCCGTTCCCGGCCCACATCGCAGAGAGCCTGCGCCTGGTAGAATGTCCAGCGGTTGCCCGGCAGTTTGCCTGACGCGCGCAGTTCATTTTCTTTGATCTTGTAGATTTCCATCATCTCGGTCGGGCCTGTCTCATTGAGTTTACCTTCTTCGGGAATTTTCCCGATCTGAGCGAGGACCAGAGCGGCCTGTATATCGGTCAGCGCCTTGTTGGCGGACTTGCGGGCAGGCTCGTACTTCAGCACCTCACGATAATTGGCCTCTGCATCGCTCAGCAGACCCATGGCGCGCTGGTTGTGGGCCATATAGAAGTGCAACTGCGCAAGGTCGTCGTCATCAATACCGCAGTTGCCGGACTCGTGGTCGCGGTCATCCTCCCTCTTCATGCTGCTGGTTGCGATCGCCAGGGCTTTCTTCAGAGTCGAGAGGGCTTCCTGATGGCGTTCCTGGGCGGCGAGTGCCCAGCTGAGATACCGCAGGTGCGAGACAGCCCGCGATGGAGGACTTTTGAGGTCGCAGGCTTCACGAAACACGGCTTCTGCTTCCGTATGGCGCCCCATATCCAGAAGGGTTTCGCCGCGGTGAATCAGCACGATGGAGGACCGCAGTTCGTAATGTCCTCCGTTGCACTGATGGAAAAGGTCGCTCAGGCGCAGTGCATCGTTAAAGCGACCGCAGAGGCGCAGGGCGTTCACATACCAGTAGATGCGGGCCGGGCAGGGCTTCCGATCTTCGCGGACTAGTTCTTTACCGACAGGTCCGAAATCCCTTTCAAAGCGGGCGATAATTTCGGCAACACCCTGATCGGTGAGGGGACGGGCCGTTGTCATATTAGTTACAGAAGCAACGGCGAGGCGGCATGCGCGTATTTATGTTGTTGAAATAAGTTCTGTAACTGTATCAACAAAGAAATCGGGCGCTATATTCAAGTGTATGCTACGTGCAAAGGCGCAGGAAGGAGTGCGGAAGGCAGCTGCTTGAAGTTAAGCATGAACTGTTCCTTTCGGTGCGCGGTTATCTATAAGAAAAGCAAAAGACCAGGAAAGGGAGAAATCCTTACCGCAATAGTTACGGGCAGAATTCCTCCCTCCTGATTTTTGTAAAAGATAACAGGCGAACGGGAAACGTCGCGGGACAAACTAAGCCTTTTTAGACTTGGTCGTCTTCTTGGCGGGAGCCGTAGGAGTTGCTGCGGCGGCAGCAGCTTTGGGGGCGGCTTTGGCAGCGGTTTTTTTCTTGGCGGTCGGCATTGTAGGGTCACCCCCTTTCCTGTTCATTAAACGAACTGGATTATCCGAAAAACAAAACCTGAAAAAAGTCCCAGAAGGTATCGCAAAAACGCCTCAGCTTTGTTTCGTTAAAACCTACAGCAAAGCGCCTGCTTTACGACACAGGGTATAGATATGTTAGAGTAGCCTTTTGGTCAACTCATAAAGTGACTTTTTCGCAAAAAAGAGGCTTCTTTTGGTAAATCCTTAGCGTTTTTTTGTGGTTGATCGATTGTTACACGCTTTTCGTCGCAAAGGAACGCCAGCCAAAGAAGGTTTGAGGGACGGCTATAGAGCGGCTCTATAAAAGCAAGGGGTCCAAGTATGCGATGGAGATACGCATTTACGGATGAATATGTTTCAACTGTCGGCGACCGTCCTGTAACCTCGCAAAGAGGTCTGCAACGCGGGACGCGGCCTGATTGCTCCTGTCACAGCTATCGCCACGGCAGGTCTCAGACAGAACCGTGCCGCTGTCTTCAATCTTTAATGCTCAATCACGCGCTCTGTTCTCTCTGTACCCGCGCCGGACCCGGAAGTAGTGCCTGGTGTGGGATT
>JBGGNE010000262.1:0-9859 GCA_041287705.1 Methylacidiphilales bacterium
CCCTCGATTCTTATCCGGCAGCATGCGTTTCTCGTCATGATGCAGGAGATACGCAGCAAAACCATTGGTGCGCTTGTTTATCCCGCCGTCATCACCGTCTGCGGGCTTGCTCTCCTGTTTATCGTCAGCTTCCTTTTGGGGCCGCAGTTGGAGAGCATGCTTTCAACAATGGGCAAGGCTCAGCCATTACCTACGCGCCTGCTCCTTACCGGCAGCAGATTTCTCACGACATGGTGGTGGGCCATTCTCCTGGTGGCCAGTCTCTCGATAATGGCCTTTCTACGCGCGATCCGGACCGGATCAGGTCGAGATTTGTGGCATCGCTGGCAACTCCATATTCCCGTGTTCGGCCCTGTCTTAGCTGCACAGTTTCATGCAACACTCTGCCACACACTCGCTACATTGATTTCCAGCGGGATTCCACTGATGAACGCTTTGCGCCTGGTCACTCATGCCACGGCGAATCAGCACATACGCGCTTCTCTGGAGCGGGCCTCTCTCATGGTGGCAGAAGGGGTTTCGCTATCAAAAGCCCTGGAGAAAAACGGATCATTCCCTTCCGTTCTTCTGGATTATATTTCGCTCGGAGAACAGACGGGCGATCTTGCCTCCGCTCTCGCAAAAGCAGGGGCGCGCTATGACAACGAGCTTTCACGCAACGTCGCGTTCCTTACCTCATTAATCCAACCCGTCATCATTATCTGTATGGCACTGATGGTGGGACTGGTCGCTTACGCCATTATTTCCGGCATTTTCTCTGCAGTTTCAGGTCTGAAACTGCGTGGTTGAGAGTTTCGCTGTTCACCAACCCCTGCTTGTATCCCCAAAATTCTATATCATCCTCATCACGTAGCACAATAAATCACTTTCACCTGGAATACGTGGGTAGCACATCGAAAGGCGGGCACCCGCTGAAGCGAATGCGGAAAAGCCGCGTGCCTGAAGCTGGACACGATGGGCTTCGCGAGAATTCCGAACTCGCACATTGCGATCACAATCAAATTGTGCATCACAAGGTAATTTCGACTCGCAGCACCATCCTAAAAGATTTATCATAGTTTTCTAAAATCTAATATTATGGCAACGCCCAACGGAACCAGAGCAAAGACTTTTCCTGTAAATGCTACCGACGCCGTGCATGTTTACAGCGGACCATCCGCAATCTGGCTCCAGCTGCGAAGAGATTGCCCTACTGAGGTTAATATTGATACAACTTCATTTAAGACTGCACTCCGCATCACCCCCCTTCAAGCAATTGCCATTGCGGGAGAATTGCTCACTGTCGCGGCCGCTCAGCAGGAGACTAAGGCCACTGCAACTGCCCCTTCTGTTCCCTCACCGAAAGTGCACTCACCACCAACTCCCGAGAACCACGGAAAACCCTGGACATCCGAAGAAGACGAGCAACTGGTATCACGTTTTCGCTCCAGGTTGACGCTTGCAGAAATAGCCAAAAAGCACAAAAGAGGAATCGGCGGAATTCAGTCTCGATTAGTCAAGCGTGGCATAGATGTTATCAGTTTCCTTCAACAGGAAACGTCCAGATCCGAACAAAAGAATGAACCCAATGGTCTTCCCCGCGGGGCCTGATACTTGATATTCGACTACAAGGTAATAGCCATGAAAGGCAGACCAGATTTGATCGCTAAAGAACACGATGACTATCGCGGAACATACAGAACAGAACTGAAGCGGGATAGCAGAGCGCTCACGCGCTTGTGCTCTTTTTCCTCATCCTAATCCAGGCCTGCGGCGGGCCCTCGGCTCATGCTATGGGGTATCGCACCTTTCATGCTTCGTACGGGCGCTCGCTTTGCTGGCCTATGCCGATTTACTCAATCTAAAGCAACCTTTCCCCGTTCTCCGCTTTCTAGTTTTCTCCTTTTTCCAGTAAAAGCAGACACGCATCGGCGAGCCACATCAGGCGGCTCGCATCCTGTCGTCCGGATTTCCCCTCCCCTTCTCGCCTATCCTCCTCCCGCTGCGCACCTAAGGGGCTGACGCTGCGCCCATTCCTTCCAGGGGCCAGGCGGCGATGCGTTTGGGCCGGGCGGTGGCATCGGCTGCTTTTCGTACGAATGCCACGCTGATCTGGAAGGCGCCTTCCAGGTCGGGGACGTCTTCGATTTTCTTGTCGATGTTGGACATTTTGCCGGTGACCGGGTCCTTGGCGGCGACTCGGACGGTCTGGGGGCGCTTTACGGCGAAGGGAAGCACTTCCAGGGAGATCTCGGCTTCCAGGCGCGTGCCGAGACTGTGCCAGCGCGGCACGATTCGGGCGGCACCGCCGGAAGCAGGGAGAGCTTTGCCATCCAGCAGCACCTGACTCTTTGCGACACCTTTCTTATCCACACCGCCAGGGGTGATGAGGAAGCGGCGCGCCTGCCCGCCCTTCGCGTCGGCCAGAGTGATCTCGATGCCATCGCCTTCCGCCAGATCCGTGCCGGCCAGAACGTTGGCAAAAACCGCCAGCTTTCCACCATCGCGGCGTAGTCGGATGTCGCCGATGACATTGCCCTTGTCGTTTCCGCCATCCTTTGCGGTCTTCGCGGACTTGACGGATTCCAGATCGATCAGCGGCAGCCCGCGCTTAACCGCCGGCCACTCCGCATCAATGCCGTCCATCGCGCGAGTGCGATTGTTCGCGCCTCGCCAGTTTTCGTATGCCACCTCAAACGCAAGCGCCACGCCTTCCCCCGTCCCCGGTCCAGTCCCCATGCCCGCCCCCTCGCTCATCGGCTGCAGCGGTAGTACGGAGGGCAATGCCACGCTGCCTTCCAGACGCGTCAGTTCGCCGGGACCCGTTACTTCCAGAATCCGATCGTCGCCGCTGGAGACCGTGAAGAGCATGCGCTTGCCGGTCGTGGCGTCCTTGATAAACATGCCCGTAAAGCTCTCGATATTGATCACGGCCGGGCCGACAGAAGGGCGCTTCCCATCCGCATCCACCATCGCGTTGCCCAGGGTAAACCCATCCGTCGTATAGGCGACGTAGTTGGCCGGCTCGACATTGTGCACCATCACCACGTCATCCACCACGCCCGCGATGCCTGACGCCGTGCTCAGCTGGGTGTTGTCCGGATGTTCCGAGTGATCGCCGATGACCCACTGCACACGGCCATCCTTTACCTTGATTACCCGGTTCTCATCCGCGCGATCCCAGAAGCTGAGGTGACGCTCCGGGCCGGGGTTGGCCACATAATACACCGCGCCATCCACGCTGGCCGAGACGAACGTCCAGCCGTCCTGATAATCCGGCTCGCCCTTCTTCAGGTACGACGCAAAGCCGCCGCCCTGATACTGCGGCACGCCGCGCGCGTCCACCGATGCCGGTGCCAGCGTTCCCTCGAAACCTTCCAGCTTCAAATCGCGGCCGATCCACGCCACGCTGTTGACGGGCGTGCCGGTCCAGGTCTCGTCCTCCTGCACCAGGCCGTCGCCATTGCGGTCCGTCCATGAGGACGCTTTATCTCCCACCGCCAGATAAACCGCCGGCACCCAGTGCTCCTTCTCCCACACCCACAGCCCCATACCGGGCGGCTGCGCAGCGCGGTTCCCTTTGGAGGGACGCACGAAATACTTTTTGTCATTCGGGCCCTTGAACACGAACACATGGCCGTAGCCGTTCCTCGCCACCTCGGCCATCAGCGGATTCACCGTCACTCCGTCGGCGCCGCGGGTCATGTCGTGAATGGCCGTAATGTGCCAGCCGTCGCCGGGCTTCATGGGATCGGCAATATACCGGTCGTAATTCAGCTTCGTCTCGACAAAGAGACCGTTGGGATCGGACGTGTAGTAGACTATCGAGGAGTCGTCCAGATCCGGCCCAAACGTGTTGTAGGCGATGGGGCCGCAGAAATCTTCGAGCCACTTGCCTTCGGTCGTCATCTTGACAAAGCGGCGCGGCGGACCGGCATTCTCCGCCAGCCACAGGTTGCCATCCGACCCGACAGCAAGGTGCGCTATGTTGCTGAACGCCAGGGGATCGTACGGCACCTGATTAATCGCTTTACCACCGGCGCGCCCCCACACAGCCAGTTCTTTGCCTTCCGGTGAGTACTTCCGAATCTGCTGGCTGTCGCCGAGATCCGAGACATACAGGTTTCCGGTCGCGTCCGTCGTCACCGCCTGCGGAGCCTTCAGGCCCTGCACAACCGGCGTCGTTTTGCCGTCGGCCAGACTCAGCTTTACCACGCTGGTATCGGCGCACAGCAGCAGCGTGCCGGAATCCAGACGGCACAGGCCGCGTAGTTCCTTGAACGCAGACGCACCTCCGGTTGCCACCTTCTGCCCGGTGGCAAGATCAATGCCGATCAGCTCGCTGGTGCCTGCTTTGGGATCCGCCGCGGTAAGGTACGCGCGACCGCCCGCCATGGCCAGACCGGCAACCTTTGCATCGGCAGGCAGCGTCAGCGGAATAATTGCGTTGTCACTCAGGTCGCGGCCCGTGGCGGGATCTATCTTGACGAGACTGAAATCGACCGCGCCCTTCCGGTTCTTGCGGTTGACGATACAAGCCGCGCCTTCGTCGGTGGCAATCGCACGGATGGAGTTGAACGCGCCCGCCGAACGTTTCCACAGCGCGACGCCGGTTGCGGTCACAATCTTGCGCATCGCAGGCTGGCCCTCCTCCGTGTCGCCCGCCATATACACGCCGCCCGCATCCGCCGCGACCGACTTGCTTGTGCCGTGCTGACCGCCCATGCTGCCCAGCCCGTCCGGGGTGCGATACGCCGGGCGGCCGCTGTTGCCCACGCTGCCCATAAACTTCATGCCCATTCCATCAAATACCAGCGCCTTCCAGCGGTACTTGCCGGGAGCCAGCGGCTCATCGTAACGATCGCGCCCGTCCCACACCACCTTCTGCGCACCCGCCACGCGCTTCTCGGCGCGCAGGAGTTCGCGGACGATCCAGCCGCTTTCGTCGGTAATCACCAGGCTGACACGAGCTGCGCGCGGCATCGTAAAGTCAATCGTAACCGCGGGCTGCACGAGCTGCGCCGATCCCTCACGCGGGCCGCGCTGTTTGCCCGGCTTATCAACAAGCTCCGCCACGCCCCAGGTATCGGGATAAAGCCGCGCCTCGCTGGGGAGATCCTCAATCGTAGCGCCCGGTCCGCCACCCGAGAACCACCATGCCGAACCCACGTTTGTCGTGCCCGCGGGATCTGAAAAGATCACCTGCAGATCGAAAGCAAAGTTCCTGGAGAGCTTGATGCCCAGTGATTTCCACGGCAGCGCAGCCTCGATCGTATAGCCTTTCTTCGTCACCCGCGCCGCCCAGCGCGCCCCCTCCAGCGGCGCCACGAAATCAAACACCGCATCGCCGGTCGGCGAGCTGAACGTGTAGGGAGCCTTCGCGGCGGCGGAGGTGGGCCGGTACACATAGGCCAGCTTCTGCCCCTCGCGCTCCGCCAGCAGCACGCGCTGCTCCGAGCCTTTCGGTCCGCCAAAGCAAAACCCTACCGCGTCGCCGCCCTTCATCAGCTCCTGAATCTTGCCCGCGGCATTCTTCAGCGGCGAGTTGTCGTTAACCTGCACCAGCGCGTAGAAGTTGTCCGCATCATATCCCAGCCGAAAACTCCCCGAACCCTCGCTGGAGGAAATCTTCTGCATCTCCCCCTTCGGCCACGAGCTCCCGGTGCCATCCAGCACAGGCGGCGCCGCCAGTTTCTCCACCGCCACCGGCCCGGGCTTGCTCTCCGCAGGCGCAGCCGTTGCCGTGGTAGGGGAATGCGCCACGATAAGAGCCGTCAGGACAATGGCAGCAGCGACAAGCCTTGCGGCACGATGAACAAAGGTGGGAACGCGGAAAATTGGTTTCATGCCAGGTCTGGGTACGGTTACCGATACTATTGATTGTATTGATATAGATCTGGCAGATCAAGCAAAAGCAGCGATACTGGCTTTCCGCATCTTCCTGCATTATCCGCCTTGGTGTCTTTGAGTCCTGTTGCTGAAAGAATCTACCTCTCATTGGCACAAGGTTAAACGTTTAATTTTCAGATTGACTTTACTCACCCCGAACGAAAGGATGGCCCCGTTCTTTATCCGAAAATGCTTAGGAGCCGCTGCCGAATAAACTGCATCCGGCGGCGGAGTCAGCGGCAGCGCCGTGTATGCGCTGCAGGGCGAGCCCGACGCCCCTCGCGCCGCAGACCGTAAAGCTGGCTGGCGGACGCGAAGTGCGCGTGCTGAAGTGTTATTCCCGGGGACTTATGAAGTCCTACTGCGTCAGCTTCGACGACGGTAAGCTGGCCTCGGACAAAGAGGTGATCGTGAGCCTGCGAAAGCATGGCGTGCCCGCCACGTTCTTCATCAACTCCACCCCCCAAAGCGCCGACGCTATGGCAGCGCCGGACGAGTACAAAGGCTCCGAGATTGCCTCGCACGGCGCAAACCACAAAGGCGTGGGTAAAATGCCCCAGGACAAAGCGCGCGCCGAGATCGAGACCGATATCAAACTGCTTTGGCCTGTCAAAGCACTCGCCTTACGCCTTCTCTTCGTAATCCTCCAGCGGGGCGCAGGAGCAGACCAGATTGCGGTCGCCGTACACGTTGTCGATGCGGCCGACTGCGGGCCAGAACTTGCGGTCGCGCGTGGCGGGCGTGGGGAAGGCGGCCTGCTGGCGGCCGTAAGGGCGCTGCCAGTCGTCGGACGTCACGGCCAGGGCGGTGTGCGGCGCGTTCTTCAACGGATTGTTGTCCTTCGGGAACTTGCCATCCACCACTTCCTGAATCTCCGCGCGGATGGAAATCATTGCGTCGATAAAGCGGTCCAGCTCTTCCTTGCTCTCGCTCTCGGTGGGCTCAACCATCACGGTTCCAGGCACCGGCCAGCTTACCGTGGGGGCGTGGAAGCCGTAATCCATCAGGCGCTTGGCGACATCTTCCACTTCCACGCCGGCTTTCTTCCAGCCGCGCAGATCCAGAATGCACTCGTGCGCCACAAAGCCTTTGCTGCCTTTGTAGAGGATGGGGAAGCTGCTCTCCAGGCGGCGCGCCATGTAGTTGGCGTTCAGAATCGCCAGCTTGGTGGCGGCGGTGAGACCTTCCGCGCCGAGCATGGCAATGTACATCCAGGAGATGACCAGGATGCTGGCGCTGCCCCAGGGGGCCGCCGTGGTGGCGCCGCCGCGCGATGTCGCTCCGTTATCCACCAGCGCATGGCCGGGCAGGAAGGGCACGAGGTGCGCCGCCACTGCGATCGGGCCCACGCCGGGACCGCCGCCGCCGTGGGGGATGCAGAACGTCTTGTGCAGGTTCATGTGGATGACGTCGATATTGAAGTCACCCGGGCGGCAGAGGCCGACCTGCGCGGTAAGGTTGGCGCCGTCCATGTAGACCTGGCCGCCGTGATCATGCACGATGCGCGTGATCTCCGTGATCCCTTCCTCAAACACGCCGTGCGTGCTGGGGTAGGTGACCATGATGCAGCTCAGGGATTCGGAATACTTCTCGGCCTTGGCGGCCAGATCAGCCAGATCCACGTTGCCATTGCTGTCGCACGCCACGGTGACGACCACGAAGCCGGCCATAACGGCGCTGGCGGGGTTAGTGCCGTGCGCGGAGGTGGGGATAAGGCAGACGTTGCGGTGACCCTGGCCGCGTTGCTCGTGCCAGGCGCGGATGGCCAGCAGACCGGCGAATTCGCCCTGCGATCCCGCGTTGGGCTGCAGGGAGATGCCGGGCATGCCGGTGATTTCGGCCAGCCACTCTTCCAGTTGCTTAAAGATCTCGCGATAGCCCGCGGTCTGGCTTTCCGGCGCGAAGGGATGGATGCCGCCGATTTCCGGCCAGGAGACGGGGAACATCTCGCTGGTGGCGTTCAGCTTCATGGTGCAGCTTCCCAGCGGAATCATGGAAGTCGTGAGCGACAGATCCTTGCTCTCCAGCTTGCGCATGTAGCGCAGCATCTCGTGCTCCGTGTGGTAGCGCTGGAATGTGGAGGCCGTCAGGTACGGCGTCGTGCGCGTGCACCACTCGGGTATGGCGGGCAGAACGGAAGCGAGCGTCTGCAGGTTGATGGTGTCAGCCTTGGGGCCGGCGAAGACGCGCAGAATGTCGCGCAGATCTTCCACCGTCGTCTTCTCGTTGATGCTGATGCCGACGCTGGAGGCATCAATGTGGCGCAGGTTGATTCCGGCGGCTTCGGCGCGCTTTTCCAGGTCTTCGGCGGCATGCTCGCCGGGGATGAGGACGTGCAGCGTATCGAAGAAAGGCGCGGTGCTGACGATGCAGCCCACTTCCTTAAGAGCACCGGCCAGCACGCCCGCCAGGCGGTGAATGCGCGAGGCAATGTTCTTCAGACCGCGCGGGCCATGATACACGGCGTACATCGACGCCATGACGGCCAGCAGAACCTGTGCCGTACAAATGTTGGAGGTCGCCTTCTCGCGGCGAATGTGCTGCTCGCGGGTCTGCAGGGAGAGACGCAGCGCGGGGCGGCCATGGGAATCGTGAGAGACACCGACGAGGCGGCCGGGCATCTGGCGCTTGTAGGCGTCCTTAGTGGCAAAATAACCGGCGTGAGGTCCGCCGAAACCAAGCGGAACGCCAAAGCGCTGGGCGGAGCCGACGCAGATATCCGCGCCCCACTCACCGGGAGGCGTCAGAAGCGTCAGGGAAAGCAGATCGGCGGCCACGATAACGCGCGCGCCCTTCGTTTTGGCATACTTGACGACTTCGCGGTAATCCAGAATGGCGCCGTCGGCGGTGGGGTACTGTAAGAGAATTGCAAATACATCCGGCCCTATCCCGTGCGTGACGATTTCCACTACGGGATCATCTTCCGACGCGGTGGCGGAAGCGGCTGCGGCGGCGCTGGCGGCGAAATCAACAGGGCGCACGGTGATGCCGAGCGGCTTGCAGCGCGTATCGACAACGTCCAGCGTCTGGGGCAGCAGACCGTTGCATACCAGCAGCGTCCTGGCGTGCTCATTTTCACGATTGTGGAAGCACATCGTGGCGGCCTCGGCGGCGGCGGTCGCTTCATCCAGCAGGGACGCGTTGGCGATATCCATGCCGGTGAGGTCCGTAATCATCGTCTGGAAATTCAGTAGCGCCTCCAGGCGACCCTGCGCGATTTCTGCCTGATAAGGCGTGTAGGCGGTGTACCAGCCGGGATTTTCCAGAATATTGCGCTGAATAACGGGCGGCGTGATCGTGTCGTGATAACCCAGGCCTATATAGCTGCGCAGCACGCGGTTGGCGCCCGCCAGAGCGCGCAGGTCGGCGATCGCCTTGGTTTCGCCGCGGGGCGCGGGGAGTTCCAGGGGGCGGTGCAGACGGATCTTGTCCGGCACCGTAGAGTCGGCGAGCTCTTCCAGCGAAGCTACGCCGAGCGTCGAAAGCATGGACTCGATATCGGGGCGGCCTGAGCCGAGGTGACGTCGGAGAAAGCTGTCCAGCGGAGCGAGGGGATCGGTGGGCGGGGCCTCCCAATCCAGGTGATCGGTTGCCGCGGCAGATTGTCCAAGCGTCGTGTGCATTGGTGAGAATTACTCATCTGTTTTCGCTTCTGGCAAGCATGAAGCGCAAATAATACACGGGCACGGACGTGCGACTCGGGGAGTTTGCAACGAAATTCAGGTTCCATGCCAGTTGGAAAGAAATATGAGGAAAATAGGATGTTGTAGCTACAACAGGTTAAGGGTGATCCTGGCAATGCCGGGAAAAGAATTACCGGCAAACCTCACAGACCGATCGTCTTATTTGCATGAAATACTTACTTGCTGTTCTGTTAGCTGGCTTAGGCGTGTTTGCTCTTCCCGTTTCTCAGGCCCAGGCTCACGGTCACGGTCACGGTCACGGTCACGGTCACGGTCACGGTCACGGTCACGGTCACGGTCACGGTCAC
>JBGGNE010000263.1:0-33751 GCA_041287705.1 Methylacidiphilales bacterium
GCTGACCCGCAAATGGCCGGCGGAAATCAACCCCAAGCTCACTGCAGGCAAAAAAGCTCAGCCATCCGTAGGTCGCGAGGCAAAAATAAGCTCGTCATATACGGGAAAAAGCAAGGACGTCAGATCTCAGAGCACCTATATATCCAAAGAACAGGTATGGCCACGGAAGCGAGGTCGCCCGACCAATCCGGGTCTGGTTCTTTATGCCATGTCCGACGGCAGCTTTGCTGTGTGGGATCCACACCGCAATTATTGGCGGACACAGGATCAGGATGTCGGTGACGTTCCAGAGCGCCCCTCTGCCTACGTGTTTAGCCCTGCGGAGGTGTGGGATGGGCTGCGGGGAGTGGGCGACACATGGCTGTGCAACGGGCTGATCCGGGACTGGGCAGGCTGGCAAAAGGAAAACGGGGACCCATTTCGACATCTTAAGGAAGTGCTGAAAGCGCTTTCGCCATCGGGTAAGGAGGTACTGGAGCCCGGGAAACTCACGCGCGTCAATCTGGACGATGCACGCGACATCCCTACCATCCGTATGGCATATCCGTTGGATGTGCCCATCCTGCATGCTTCCTCTGGCATACGCCGTATTGTAGCGCTGGCCTACTTTCTGGTCTGGGCGTGGCAGGAGCATCAGCAGGCTGCTGTCCTGGTGGGGGAGCCTCCCACGAATCAGATCACGTTTCTTATCGATGAAGTCGAAGCGCACCTGCATCCCACCTGGCAGCGCACCATCATACCAGCCCTTATTTCGGTAGTGCGCAATCTATCGCCCGACGCCTCCGTACAGTTAGTAGCCACCACCCATTCCCCCCTTATCATGGCCTCGGTCGAGCCACTGTTTGATCCCAGCAGCGATGCATGGTTCGATTTGGACTACGAACAGGATGAAGTGAAGCTGCAACACCGCACTTTTGAGAAGCATGGTGATGCAGCAGGATGGCTGGTGAGCGAAGCGTTCGATCTGAAAAGCGGCAGATCGGTGGAATACGAAGAGCTGACTGAATCTGCCTCACGACTGCTTGAGGGCGAAAACGACTCACCGGAGTTTCGCGAAGAAGTCCGCCAAATGAATGGGAAGCTTGCTGAGGCGCTTAAACCAACCGACACGTTTTTGTTCAACTGGCAGTATATTTGCCGGAAAAAAGGCTGGCTGAAATGATTCCTGTTTCCTCACAACCGGAGCCTCCTGATTTTGATGTAGAAGTTCGCCAAAAAGGCCACCTGTGGCTGAAGAAGAAGGGGATCAGCCTGAATGCGGTACCTCCGAAGGCGTATAAACCTAAGCGTTACTGGGAACACTCCAATAAGCAGCTTTACGACGCTTACTCTGGCATCTGTGCCTATCTGGCAATTCACTTTGAATGGGTAACCGGTGCTTCATCAACCGACCATTTTATTGCTAAATCAGTTGATGCCGGCGGTGTCTACGAATGGGCCAACTACCGCCTTGCATGTTTGGCTCCAAATCGAGACAAGAATGAATTTAATGATGTTCTGGACCCGTTCACTCTCAAGGCCGACACGTTTATCCTGGAGCTTGCCAGCGGAAAAATCCGCCCAAGTCCTTTGTTAAATGCCACAGAACTGGCAGATGCTCTTGATACCATTTGTAGGTTGAAGCTGGACAGTCCTGATTGCGATAAAATGCGATCTGAGCGGTTTAAGCGGTACATAACTGGAGCCTGTAATGAGCAAATGCTGCGTGAGCTTTCGCCCTTCGTCTGGTATGAGGCAAAGCGTCAAGGATTGTTATAGTTTAAGGGATCGTCCTGCACAAAACCATCTTTCGCTACAACTCATTGAGTGTTGAGGGTCTGACAAATCACTGGAAAGCCCCGGCAGACTGGACGCATCGTTTCTGCTATTGCTGAACGCCAACTCCCCAACAACAACGCTCCCTATGGCTGGAACGTTGTTGTGCGTGCGTTCAGCGGATCGATAATGAATGTGACGAAGTTGGAAGCAGGCTGTTGTGAGGTGGCGACAGCTCCGACGGGCGCGGCTGTTATGCACCAGCTATCTTTCCTGGCCGGCGTACTTTCGCGAGGGGTTATGTCGCTCTATCGTTGAGGTTATAGGCATAGCGGACTGAGGAATTCGACACGCATCCAAGCCTGCTGCGGATAACAAAGACTGGGCCGCCACCTGCCTCGAAGTAAATGGCAAGGCGGCCAGGTCAAAGACGGGAATGACACGGCAGTTGGGGCTAGATCGGTTTAAGTAAAGGTGTATCCACATGAAGCGAACCAACCGGTGGCATCCCGTGACGTAATAGAGTTAAAGGCGTTCCGTACGGCGTCGCGGAGTGCACATAAGGTGCGAGCCTTTGCCTTACGCAGGAGGGCTTTGACTTTGCTCCACATCTTTTCAATGGGATTGAGATCGGGGCTGTAGGGAGGCAGGAAGTGAACGCGGGCTCCGGCCTGGGCGATGAGGCGCAGGGCTTCGGGATCTTTATGGCCGGCGAGGTTGTCAAGGACGACCAAGTCACCCCGGCGCAGCGTGGGAGCTAGGTGATCGCGTACATAGTTGCGGAAGACCTCGCGTGTGGTGGCTCCTTCCACCATATCGTACGTCGTGGTGCCGTCACTACGCGGGCTGGCGATCATCGTGTTGGTGTACCAGTGGCCGTGGGGCGTCGTGGCGTAGCAGCGCTTGCCTCGCGGGGCGCGACCACGAAGGCGTGTCATGTTAGTTTTGGCGGCGGTTTCGTCAAGAAACACCAGACGCCGGATCTTCCACCGGCGACGTTTATCGCGCCACTTGCGGCGCTTTAACTGCACGTCGCATCGCTCGCTTTCCTCAGCGCGAAGGGTCTTTTTTTGAAAGTAAGGCCCATGCCCTTCAGGGCATAATGAATGGCCTGCGGCGTGCACGTCAGATTCAGTGCCACACGTAATTCCTCCAGAGTAATGTCGGGCTGCTGACGAACGAGGACCGCCATCTTACGCCGATTCGCCGGCATGATCTTGTACCCCGGTCGCGGACCCTGCACCCGAGGCGCAAGGCTCCCCGTCTCCCGCCGCAACCGCAGCAGCTTGATCACCATGCCCCGAGACACGCAATACCGCTTCGCCACCCCCATCTGGCTTTCCCCCGCATCCACACTCGCCACGATCCTCTTCCGCAAATCCATCGACAACGCTCTCATCCAATATCCTTACCTAATCCTTATCCGCATGTACATATTCCATTTTAAACCGCTCTAAAGGATAGAAGGTTTCCGCGTGCATTGCGTCGATTTTGGCGATAACGACTTTTTGCTTGCAAGAAGCAATCGGTTGAATCATCCTTGCGACAAGAAATTCTTCTACCTTTGTCCGATGAAACGTCATTACGCCTTTTCCTCATGAAAACAGGTTTGTACCTCCGCCGGGTTTGCAGCCTTCTTGTAGTTTTTCTCGCTGTGTCCCTGTCTGTCCGGGCCGCGGCTTCCGATGTGGTGCCCGAAAAAGATCCTGCTCCAGAGGGCAAGGTGCCCGAGATGGTGGAGGTGCTTCGCGGCAAGCATCCTCGCCTTTTACTCTCGGAAAGCACTTTGCCGAAGCTGCGCGAGTTTTATGCAAGCGACGCAGGCGAGCCATGGCGAACCCGGATGGAAGCCTATCTGCCCGCGTGCTCCGCGCCCAAAGATACCAAGTTTCTCACCGACGCCACGGACGCCCAGCGTCAGGGACTGTGGAAGCTGCCCACGGTGGCGCTGCATTATCTGATGACGGGGGACAAGAACTCACTGAGGCGGGCAAAGGGCTTCCTGGAGCTGTTTCTGACGCTTCCAGACTGGGAAACGGGTGGAGAGCGCAACAGTGGAATGTGTGCGGCCAATGTGATGATTGGCGCGGCCCTGGCCTACGACTGGCTGTACAACGATCTGGATCCGGAGTTTCGCCAGAAGTTCCGCGATAAATTGCTGTGGCACGCCCGGGCGATGTATCATGGCGGGCACCTGATGAAGAATCCCGGTGTGCACTACTGGCAGAATGATCCTGCCAATAATCACCGCTGGCATCGCAACGCGGGGCTGACGCTCTCCATTCTGGCGATTTACGAGAACAAGCCGGAAGAGCAGTGGATACTGCAGCAAACCGTAAAGGACCTGGAGTTTGTCACCAAATGGCTGCCGCAGGATGGCACCTGCCACGAAGGACCGCTCTACCTCACTTTTGGCGGTAATCATCTGGTGCTGGCCATGGACGCGGCGGATCGATGCCTGGGCACAAAGCTGCTGGAAGCGCCGTACTACAAGAACACCGGTCTGTTTCGCACCCATCTCCTGCTCGCTGGCTTCGACGACGTGTTTCTGTTTGGTGACGCGTCGGATGGTTCCATAGGTGGCTACAATAACTTTTTCCTGAAGGGTGTCTCCATTCACAAGCAGGCGGATGTGAAGGATGCGCTGCTGCGTGTTCTGGAGAAAAGGCCCAAGTCCTTCGAGTTTGGCTGGTTTTCTCTGCTTTGGGATGATGTCAGCGTGCCGCGTGGCAATGTGGAGAAGCTTCCCACCTCTTCGTTCTGGCCGGATATCGGCTTCACCACCATGAGGGAATCCTGGAAAGATGACGCGGTATCCGCTTCGTTTAAATGCGGTCCGTTTGGCGGATATGACCTGAACCGGTTTAAGGAGGAGGGAGGGAAGTACATCAACGTGGCGCATGATGATCCCGATGCAAACGAGTTTCTCATTGCCATGGGTGGCGAGCTGCTTGCCCGAACTGATGGTTATTCCAAGGATAAAGCATCGCGCAACCATAACACCATTCTGGTCAATGGCCTGGGGCAGATGAGCGAAGGGAGATCGGAGGGAGGCGTCTGGTCTCAGCCGGCCACTTCGGGCAGCATGACCAGGATGGCCGTGATCACCGGCTACCGCGACGCGGGCAATATCGTGGCCACAGAGGGTGAAGCCTCCGGATCTTATCTGGCATACTCGGACAAGAAGTCTGGCAGTTCGCGACCAGCGCTGGATCGCTTTCGTCGCACGATGTTGTGGGTGAAGGGAAGCTACATCCTCGTGCTGGATGATATCCGTGCCCCCCAGGAAGTTGACATAAGCTGGCTGATTCAGGGCCTGCAGATGGAGGTGGCGGATGAGAAAGAGGGCAGGTTCGTGATGAAGTCGGAAACCAGGTCATGCGCGTTTCAACTGGCTTCAGATCACCCGCTTAACTTTGCCATTCAGGATTCCACGGCTGACAACAGAGGCAAGGTGCTGGGGTATCGTCAGCTGAAGGCCTCGGCCAAAGCGCAGACTCTGCGCGTGGCGGGCGTCTATAATCCCTGGCAAAAGAAGTCGCTGAGCGTGCGTCTGGAACCGGGCGTTACTCCTCAGGAAGCCACCGTCATTGTGACAGGTGAGGGGATTAAGGACACGTGGAAGTGGAGTGCTGGATCTGATCGCTTTACCGTCTCCACCATAAGTGCGACTCGCGAAGCAGGCGACCCGGCAGCAGGCTTTCCGTTTCTGCTGAATGCCGCCAACAGCGCTCCGCCCAAGTAGGTGTTCCGACGGGCAGATTCCAGGCTGATGGCAACCGCGATTGAGCCACGATGTTTTCTGGATTTTCAGGTCGGGGAAGATTACAAACGTGGCTATGACTCTTAAAGAGGCTCTCGCGCTACTGGAATCTCTTGGCAACGAAAAGGTTCGTGCACATAACAGGAAGTATGGGGCAGGAGACAACCAGTTTGGTGTCAAGCTGGGCGACATCCGAAAGATAGCCGCCAAAATCAAGACTGACGACAAGCTGGCCGCTGAGCTGTGGGAAACAGGGAACGCCGATGCGCGGCTTCTTGCTATCCTTCTGATCAATCCTAAGAAGCTGTCGCGTGAGACAATGGATGCCATGGTGCGCTCCGGCAGCTTTTCTCAGGTTGCGGACTGGCTGAATTCCTATACGGTCTCGAACCATCCCGACAAAGAGGCGCTTCGGCAGGCATGGATGGAGGAGAAAGACCGCTGGGCCGCGCGTGCCGGATGGAGCCTGACTTCCGAGCGAATTGCAAAGAATCCGGCCGGACTGGATCTGCCGGCGCTTCTGGAACGTATAGAGGCTGAGATGGGGAGCGCGGCTCCAGAGGTGCAGTGGACGATGAATTTCTGCCTTGCGGGCATTGGCATTCATTTTGCCGAGCACCGCCAGCGCGCCCTTGCCATCGGGGAAAAGTTGGGAGTTTTCCGTGATTTTCCGGTTTCCAAAGGATGCACGTCTCCTTTCGCACCTATCTGGATTAACGAAATCGTGCGTCGCAAAAGCAAGGCGTAACGGATTCGCGGGGATCCCGCTTGTACGGAGCGGTGTGTCGCAAGAGTCGGTGTCGTAACAAGGTGGGATTGCTATAATCTGCGCGGATCCTGCAATTCTGCTTGCCTTCGGGGATCAGGAATTATAATGTACCGCTGATTCAATCGTGTGAATCAGGCTGTGCTTTAGCTCATCACAGCTTTGATTATTACGATTGATTTTGCGATTTCTCTCGTCCTAACCACCTCCGCTTATGTCCTTTTCTAAACCGTTCTTGCCAATACTGGCCTGCTTCCTATTCGGTCTGGCTGTGGTGCAGCCACTTGCCGCGCGTGCTGAGGAGACCCTGTACGATGCCGCTCAGGGTTCGCTCGGAGCAACCGCACGGGGCAGCGCATCCGCTTTTAACAGGGACTGGCCCGCCGCGCGTGCATTGAATGCCAGGAAGGGCGGCACTATCTTTAGTCCGTTTGAAGGCGCCACGATTGATATTCGGCTGGTAATGCCAATGGAAATCAAGGCTGTGGAGATAACCGGGTTGGACTACGGCAATACCCGGCAGGTCAATGGTGTCGATATCTACATTGATGGCAACAAGGTCAGACATGCTGACCTGCCGGATGCTCCGGGCAAGCCCACCCGTATCGAAGTTGCCGGTACTGGCCAATATGTACGGCTGGTAGCAACGGGCGGACACCCCAACAGAATAGATAAGACGGGAAAGAAGGGACCGGACTGGGGCGGCTTTGCCAAGATCTCCGTACTCTCGCCCGTGAATCTGGCGGAGAAGCTGAAGCACGTGGACAATTATCTGGTCAACACCTCGCAGGACTATATTGCGCCCAGCACTCAATCCAAAACAACGCCGCAGATTCAGGTGATCGGTCAGCCGCGCAATGCCACGGGGCATCCCCGAACTATGTGGGACAAGGAGGACGTCGCCCATTTCCGGGCCATGCTGAAGACGAGCCCCGAGCTGGCCAAGCAGTACGCGGCATTGAAGAAGTCAATGGACGAGCTGCTTGCCAAAACAGTGGAAGTACCTCAACCCGTCAAAGGTGATGACGGCCAGTGGACGCATCTGCCGGAGAAGTCCGTGGGTCGGATCCACAATGAGCTGTCGCTGCAAATCTCTAATCTCGGCACGATCTATGCGCTTTCCGGGGAGGAGAAGTATGCGGACTACGCCAAGCGGATCCTTCTTGCCTATGCGGATGTTTTTGACAAGTACGCGCCCGGAAATCGCCCCGGCTTTAAGCACGATGCGGGCAGGCTCTTCGATCAGCGCCTCAGCGATGCCACGTGGCTTATTCCCGTTTCGCGAGGTTACGATCTCATCCACAGTTCGCCCGGAATCACCGCCGACGAGCGGGCGAGCATTCAGGACAATCTGCTGAAAGCATCTGCCAGGTTCATCATGGCGAATCGGTCGGTTATGTCGGCTAACACCAACTGGTCCGCTATCTGTACGACATCCGTGCTCATTGCCGGCTATGCCACGGATGATCAGGAGCTGATCAATACCGCAATGTACGGACTGAAAGGCACCAAAGAGAAGCCGACGGGCGGCGTCATGCTTCACTTCAGTGAGAAGAGCATTAACCCGGACGGTCTGTGGTCAGAGGGTGCGATCGGCTATCAGTTCATGGCCATGCAGGCACTGACGGCGGACGCGGAGATTCTGTGGCGCAACGGCACGGACATGTATCGCTATCGCGACGGCGCCATGAAGAAGCTGTTCGATTCTCCTATTGCCTACTCATTTCCCGACCTCAAAACGCCATCTGTGCATGACTCAGGCAGCGTCGATATCGTGGGGCGCGAATCCTATCTGTACGAGTACGGCTATCAGCGTTATCGCGATCCCCGCTATCTGCTCATTCTCAATAATCCCAATGTATCCACCCGGCTGGATACCCGCTTTCAGCAGTTCCCCATATCCGTACTCTACGATCGCCAAAGGAACGAGGAAGTGCCGCCGATTGAGTGGATGAGCGAGAACTTTAACGATGTAGGTTTTGGTATTCTGCGTACAACATCCGCAAACGGCACTACAAGTCTGCTGCTGGATTATGGCCCGGACCGTTCCCATGGGCATCCGGACAAGATGAACATAGATCTGTGGACCAGCAAGACCGGCAGGCTGATTCCGGATCCCGGAATCGTCTGGTACGAGCAGCCGCTGTACAAGGGCTGGTATTACAATTCCGTCGCCCACAACACGCTGGTAGTGGACGAACAGAACCAGATTAACAGCGATGGCAGTCTGCTGGTCTATGGATTTGCCGACACTATGGGAATGCAGCGCGCCAACGCACTTCAGGCGGCGCCTGGCGTTACAATGGATCGGGCCGTTTTCCTTACCCCGGAGTACGTGGCCGATATTTTTGGCGCATTCGCCCGTCTGCCGCGAAAGATGGATCTCGCCTGGCACGTACGCGGCAAGTTTTCCAGCGACCTCCCTCTTCAGCCCGCCACCATGCCCGACCCTCGGGAGCCCGGGTATTCGGAGCTCATCAACATAACGTCCGCCACAACGTCGAAGCCATGGAGCGCGTCTTTTGAGATCAACGATGTGCCCGTGCGTCTCGTGGCTGCACCTTCGGCGCTGGAAACGGAAGTGATTACCGGTGATGGCTGGTACGGCCGCGAGCGCCCCAGGACAATCCTTCAACGACGCATGACAAACCAGACGCTGTACGGCAATGCAGTGGATCTCTCCTTCTCCAAAGAAGGCTTTGTGAAAGCCACCATTCTTGAGGGATCACTGGAAGCCGGCTACTCAGCTCTGACGGTGCAGACGACCCGTGGAAATGACGTGTGCTTTGCTTCGTACCGCCCTGGAACATACAAAGCGACCGGCCTGGAAACCGATGCGCTGCAAGCTTTTGCCCGCCGCGATGGATCGCAGGTTACCGTGCTGTTTATCGGCGGTGGCAGAAGCCTCCGGGTGGATGACGCACGAATCTCCCTGAGCAATCCCGGACTCGTTTCGCTGGAGAAGATGGACACCGGCGCCTACATACTCTCCAATCTTTCGCTGGCCAGGAATGAAATCACGCTGGATTTTGCACCTGTAAAGGGAATGGACATCTACAACGTGGATGGCCAGGGCAAACGCATTGGTACGCCTGTAAAGGCGACGGCCACCATTGGAATGGAGCCGGGCCAGAAACTGGAATTTGCCGCGCCAGGCGTAGCAGGTGTCTACGATACCCGCACTGCCATGCTGCGTAAGCGTCAGGCTGAACAGGAAGCGGCGCTGAAAGTGGAGCTGGATGCCGCCACGGTACGCTCCAAAGCCCGCCAGCAGGAAGCCGCCGCAAAGCCCGTTCCTTCGGCGACATTTATTCTGGTACAGGCAGAGAATTTCAAGAGCGAAGGTGAAGGCAAGATCAACGTCGTCGAAAACAAGATGGGCCATCTGGGAAAGTCATTGTCTGGCTGGAATTCCGAAGGCCAGTTCCTGGAGTGGGAGGTAGCCGCTCCCGCAGAAGGCTTCTACAACATCTCCCTGTGCTATTGCACAGAGCCCAATAACAGCACTCGCGAGATCCGTATCAACGGCGAAGTGCAGGAGCCCTACGCTCCGTTTGTCCTTCCTGCCACGGGAGGTTATTCCAACGGCAATGATGACTGGAGGCTATTTACCGCCTTGGATCCTGTAACGCAAAAAGCCCTTCTTATTAAACTGAAGGAAGGCAAAAACACTCTCCGCCTCACCAACGCAAACGGCCTTGCTTCCAATATCGACTACCTCGTCATATCCAGCCCTGATACCGAGCCCACGAGGGATAAGGCAGCAGAGGCGGCTGCGGATAATAGCGGTCAAAAACACTAAGGAGTTTCCGGAAAATAAACTGTGCAACTTAAGTCGTCGATTTTGAGATGAGAGCAAGGCGGAATGGAGGGAGTGCATTAGATTAATGCTCGACCGGAATTCCAACGCTGCTCTCGCTCAAAAGCGGCGGCTCAAGTTGTGCAGGTTATTTTCCGGAGACTCCTAAGCAAGGCAGCTTTGAGAGATCCGGTGCCAAGGGTGTCCGCGAAGTGAATCTGGCAGGATCGGATCTGAAGAAATCACCGGCTCCCCTCGGCAACAGTGAGAGGGGAGCCGGCTTTGCTATTAGGGGAGTTTGTAGTTCACGCCGGGATCCAGCGCGCCAGGCATGCCATACCAGATGCCTGTTGTGCTGGGGAGCAGGAACAGGTTACCCAGGATGGTGGTGGCAGCGGAAACGGAAAACACCTGTGCCTGAGAGGCGAAGATGGAGCCGTTGTTGCGGAACACCGCCAGGTTGCTATAGGCAGGGGCCGTCGCGTTCAGGTTATCAACCACGCCCAGGAATTTCCCGGTGGTGTTGATGACCGATCCCGCGAAGATGTCGATCAGCCCGCCGGAAACCATGTTGACGTTGCCGCGGATATTGATGTTGCCCATAAACAGGATTTCCGATGCGTTTATAGCGGGAGCCAGGAATGCCGTCTTGTCTGTAAGCACGCCATTGGGGTTGCCAAACGCACCGGCGGTGCCGGACGTGCCGTCATATCCCGATACCATGTACAGATCGCCCGTGCCTGTGTTGGTGATGCTCGCGCTGATACCCAGATTCTGCATGCTCAGCAGGCTGAGTGTGTATGGCGAGGCAGTGTCACCAATGATGCTGTTCACCACCATGATGGACCCGGAGACGAGGGTGAAGTCGCCGTTGTGGTTGCTTTCGCGGATGATGTTGGCCAGCAGCTGGTTGACCGTGGTCATGGTCGCGGGAGGCGGGGGCGGGAACATCGTGGCAGCAGCAGAGTCCAGGGTACCCGTGCGCAGCAGGATGTTGGCGTTGGTAAATGTACCATTGCCGCGATGCCCGATGATCGGATTTGCCCACGTTGGGCCGGTACCGGCGACCAGTGAAGTTTCGCCAAAGACAGAACGTTCGCTGTTTAGCAGGTCGATGGCAATCTGGCCGTCGATAATCGCTGATGTCCACGCGCGACCTCCGTGGCCGACAATCGCGTAGCTGTCGTTATTCGCGCCGCCCACCAGAGTGAAGGCCGACATGTTGCGCAGCCAGATACTGCCGCTCGTGGAGTTGATCGGCAGGGGACCCCCGCTGGTTACACCGCCGTGGCCGATCTGTGCCGTTGAACCGCCACCCAGCAGTAATACCTCTCCGGATGCATCTACCAGGATGTTGCCGGCGGTGTTCACGGAGTAGGCTCCGTTACCCGCATGCCCCACCTGTCCGTAGGAGCTATAGGCCAGTATTCCCAGATTGGCGATCTTCTGCACGGTTATATCGCCCAGAATACCCGCTGCGGTCGTTACGCTGCTGAGCGCGCCGCCGTGGCCAATCTGCGCGTAGCTATCGGCGTTCATGCCGGACCTGAGCAGAACGATGGAGGAAGCGCCTTTGCCACTGATGACGATATTCCCTTGCAGGGATTGCGCCAGTGTGCGCAGGCCGCCGTGACCCAGTTGCAGATATGCTCCCAAACCGTTGCTGCCCAGCATCTGGATTAAGGAGAATCCGCGTAGCGTAATGCCACCATAGACTGAGGCAATGTTTCCCGTCAATGTGGTGCTGCCGCCACCGTGACCGACCTGAATGTAGGCGTCCTGCCCGGTTCCACCATTCATCACCAGTTGATCACCGTTGATGTTGATTTTACCGGTAGTGGGCTGCAATTGAGCACCCTTGCCCCCGTGTCCGATCTGGACGCCCGAGGCGCGGGCTGTGAGCTGATAGACGGAAGTCGACGTGCCTTTGAGCGCGATGTCCCCGTCCAGAGTGCCGCCTGCGGCCTCGATAAAGCCCGTTCCACCGTGGCCAATCTGCGCCGTGGTATTTGCATTTGTTCCGCCGGTCAGTTTAACGGTCTTGAACCCGCTCAGGACGATGTCCGATCCATCTTCGCCGCCAACTGTACGGAGCGAAGCGTTGAGACCGCCATGCCCGATCTGCATGTAGGAGGACGCCGCGGCGTAGTCGGAGAACATCTCAAGCATGCCGGGATTTGCCGAGTCGAAGGATGAGATGAGGATATCGCCCGAAACATCGCGCAGGGAACTTCCCAGCCCGCCATGACCAATCTGCACGTACGAACCGCTCCCGGAGCCGCCCATCATTCCAACGGCGGCAACCTGCGAGACGTTGATATTGCCCAGCGCATCCAGCATTGTGGACAGAGAGCCGCCGTGGCCGATCTGCACAAAGCTTCCGCTGGCGTTGCCGCCGAGAAGCGCAAGGATATTTTTAACGAGCAGGCTGATGTTGGAGTTAGCGGTGGTGCCGCGATAGCCGACCTGCGCAAACGCTGCGGGAGTGCTGGCGCTGCCGCGCATAAACATGTCATATCCGGCCATGCGCACATCGCCGACAGCATTGCCCACGTTCACCGACCGGTTGGAGTCGATGTAGTTGATGTAGATGGAACCCATCAATCCATAACCCGTTCCCTGTCCATAGTTGGCCGGATTCGCCGTAATGGATGCGAAATCCGTACCACCCAGGCCCGACCATCCCGCAATGAAGTTGGAGCTCGCATCATTCAGCGCAGTTTTCGCTCCCGTGTAGGAGTTGATGATATCTGCCAGGATGATGATATCGTTGTGCGCCGCCAGAGTCAGGCTGTAAGGGCTGTTCCATAGTACGTTGGAGCTGACCGCGATATCGCCCGACACGTTATTGCCCGTGATGTTGGGGAAACCTGGGGGAAACGTGCCGGTACCATACAGGCCATATCCAGGGTTGTACGCACCGGAGGTGTGGACAAATACGTTGTTGGTCAACAGCAGGGTTGTCAGCGTAGCGGCGTTTAGCGCCGTATCTCCCGTCGTGGAGGTAACATCGTACGGGTTCACCATGGTATTCGCCACAGTGCCGAAGTCTATCGTGGTGATCGTGATATTGCTGGGATCCAGCAGCAGCGAGCCGCCCGCAGTGTCTACTGTGCCGCGGAAGTCCAGATATCCGTGGCTGCTCGTCTCCACAAAGCCGCCCGCACCCACTGGGCCTTTGGCGGAGATGTCGCCGTAGAAGCCGGTCGCTTCGTCGCTCCAGAGGATCGCGGTGCCACCTGCCGTGCCGCCATCCACATTAATGGCGGAGCCTGCATCCGCCACCGTTACGCGCGCGTTTGACACCGAAGCGTCCTTGCCCTGCAAACCGCCGCCTATGTTAACCTTACCTCCCTTGCCTTCGCCCCGTGCATCTATGCGCGAAGTGGATGTAAGACGTACGTTCTGACCCGTGACGTCAATGCGTCCGCCATCTTTGCCTGCACCTCGCCCTCGGGCGATGAGGCTGCCGGAGTTCTGGGCCACGCCGGATTCCGCCTTGAGCACAATACGGCCGCCGCTCTTATCCACTTTTGTCGCACGGATAACACCCGTGTTGTTGACAGCCAGGGCGTATTCATTGCCGCCCGCTGCCCGCAGTTCCGCCGCCGTGGCGCGAATGGTGCCGCTGTTGGCTACCGAGCCCGGGCCGGACTTGATGAATACTCGCTGACCCGTCGTATTGCTCGGCATCACCAGCACTTCTGAGCCGCCTGCCAGTGCCACCTGGCCATTCTTTGCGGAAATCTTGCCGTGATTCTCCACCTGCCGTGCAATAAGCGTTACGTCGCCGTTGGCAGCGCGGATTTTTCCCTGGTTAATCACCGGCGCCGATGAGCTGCCCTTGAATGTCATTCCCTTGCCAGCCAGGAACTCCTGGTCCGAGACATCAAGCGTGCTGGCCGTAAAACCGCCGCCCGTGTTTACGCGACCCGTCTTACCCACGACAACCCCCTGGGGATTGACCAGATATACCTTGCCATTGGCGTTAAGGCTTCCGTGGATCTGCGACATATTGCCGCCCGTAACCCGGTTAAGCGTAGCCGAAGAACTATTGGGCTGCACAAAGGTGGTGGTTTCACCCTGATTGATGGAGAACTGTCGCCAGTTGACCACTGCCTTATGGCTGCTTTGGTTCACTGTAACCTGACCCGGCCCCTGGGAAATCGTGGCGGAACCACCCGTCACCGTCCCACCCGAGGGATTTGCATGCGTTTCACTGAGTTGCGGCGGTACAACGACCCACACAACGCACCACGCGGCCGCCAACCTGGCGATCCACGCTCTTGAGGATGATGCTTTAAGGTTCATACATCTTCTTACAACGCTGCACCCCAAATTATCTTAATGGATCATTTTAGAATTTCTTAAAAAATTACGTACCACCACTTAAAATTACTGTGGGAGGGCTGAGGCAAAGATCTTTGCTGACAATCTCCTGACGTATGAGCAGCGAAAAGATTTGGCCTGTGCAGAAACAGAAATGCGGGTTGTAAAAGCAAGCTGGTTTGAGGCCGGTCAAGATGTTGACAGGGAAGTGCATAGGGTTCTGGTCCTCTGTCCGGCGGGGCAATCAAATCAATCGTGGGGAAGGGAAGCGCTTTCCATCCTGCATGGATTGTAATAAAACTCATGCCAACGTCTCCCGGCAAGTTACTTCTTGCCCTCATTATTAACCACCTAACATGAGTCTTACACTCGCTTCCCCCTTTCAGGATAACGCTGTCCTGCAGCGCGACCAAATGCTGCCTGTCTGGGGTTGGACATCCCCGGTTACCATCGTCCGCGCCACTCTGGCCGGCAATGTTGCCTGCGCCGTCAGTAATGCTATTGGCGAATTCATCCTGCGTCTGCCAGCTCTGCCCGCCGGCGGACCTCATACCCTCAGCGTCACTGTGCCTGAGACCGGCGAAGAAGTGGAGGCCGGCAACATCCTTATCGGTGAAGTCTGGCTCGCCTCGGGCCAGTCCAACATGGGCATGACCATGCAAAGCTGCGCGCCGCTTACCGACGACGACATTGCATCCGCAAATTTCCCCAACATCCGCTTCTTTAACGTCCCCCGTCGCGCCGATCTGGGCCCGCACAGCACGGTAGACGCCATCTGGGAAGCGGCCACTCCAAAATCGACTCCGGTATTCTCTGCAGTGGCCTTCGCTTTCGCGCGACATCTGCATCGCAAGCTGGGCGTGGCGATAGGTGTTTTGTCCAGCTCATGGGGCGGTACGTTCATTCAGGCGTGGCTCAGCAGATCTGCACTGGCCCTGCATCCTCCCATGCAGAAGTGGCTCTCGATTTACGAAGGGGCAACGTGGGGTGAAGCTCGCTGGGCTGAAATGCGACGCATTGGTCAGGAAGGTCGCGTAAGCAACCTCCCGCAGGATCCCGGCAACACCGGCGTGGAAAAGGGCTATGCTCTGCCTTTGTTCGATGATTCCACATGGTCCAGCATGCCTTTGCCTGGAACGTGGCAGTACAACGGGCATCAGTATAGTGGTGCTTTCTGGTTCCGCCGCGTCGTGGAGATCCCTGAATCCTGGATTGGACGCGAGCTGGAGTTGCAGATTGGTATGGTTGACAAGCACGACGTCACCTATGTGAATGGCGTGGAAGTCGGCCGCATGGGTAAGGATCGCGAGGATCAGTACTGGAACATCCAGCGCGTGTACAAGGTCCCAGCCAGTCTGGTGACCGGCAAAACGCTGCAACTGGCTGTGCGGGCGTTTTCGTTTGTGTTTGATGGCGGCTTGCGCGGACCTGCGGCCAACATGAAACTCCACCCGGTTGATGACGCCACTCAGTCCGTATCTCTGGCCGGCGACTGGAAATACATTTGCGAGCATAACCTGGGGCCGGTGCGCGAAACGCACATCATGGGCCATGGTGTGCCCAACACTCCGCATATTCTTTTCGATAACATGATCAGGCCTCTCGTGCCTTATGCGCTGAAGGGAGCTATCTGGTATCAGGGTGAAAGCAATTCTGCGGACCACGAGCTTTATGCCGGACTTCTGCGCGAACTTATTCTGGACTGGCGCCGCCAGTGGGGGCTTCCTGACATGGGGTTTTATACGGTTCAGCTTCCCGGTTACATGGATCCCCATGAACATCAGTGGGACAGCCGTTGGGCTCGCCTTCGCGAAGCACAGTTAGCTTCGCTCAGCCTGCCCAACACTGGCATCGCGGTGACTACCGATGTGGGCGATAAGGCCGACATTCATCCGAAGGACAAAATGCCGATTGGCGCACGCCTTGCGGAAAGTGCTTTACTGACCACGTACGGTGACGCAGTTGCCGGCCAATGCCCGCCTGTTGCAGAAAGCTTTACTGTCGAAGGCGGCGCAATCCGCTGCCGATTCACTCACGCCTCTGGTGGCATGGGAACCAGCGATGGCCAGCCGCCATTACGCTTCTTCGTGGCCGGCGAGGATAGAATCTTCCATCCTGCTATAGCACTTATCGAGCAGGATACAGTACTTGCACACAGCACTGAGGTTCCGAACCCGGTTGCAGTACGTTATGCCTGGGCGGATAACCCGGAAGGGTGCAATCTGTCCAACCGCGCAGGACTTCCCGCAAGCCCGTTCCGTTCAGATAACTGGGAAACGCGCAAGGTCTGAGCACGTATTGCATATTTTCAGCTAAAAATTAGTGAAATGCAGGGCGCGCGGCACAGGGAGAATTCTCACCGTGCGCCCTGTCATTTTTGGGCTTCACAAGTGTCGCCGGACGGTAGTTCCCCGTATGGAAGGGGTGAGTAAATGGTCTGAGGCGAATCAATACCTCTCTGGGGAATCTTCGCAATGGGGATGAGTATGCAGTCCTCGTAAGTTGGTATTTCGTGCTACATTATTTTAGGCGACAAAGTGCCGATAAATCAGAGATGAGACTTTGCGGCGACGCGATAGCAGCGATATGCCGGTTTAGCTGAGGTAAAGCGGAGCTATACGACAAATATAGGTGCTATGTTATTGCTAATTCACTATGGGATTGCTACGATTCAGAAAGGGTTGATTGCAGTGCGGGAATTCGAAATGCACGGCAATTGCTGATCTGGAGCGTCTTAGGGCGAAAAACAGGGTTCCGGAGAGGCAAATGTAGTTAAAACAGAAATTCTCGCAAATCACAAAATAAAGCATTGACACAGCACATAGCAGCGTTCATTGTAATGGAAGCAATCGCCCATCTGGCCTGCTACTTCTTCCGCGAACGGCGGGATCTTCCCAAAAGCTCACCCCGATGACAATTTCCTCTCTCAAAACGCTCAATCTTATGGTCGCCAATCTCTCCCGTTTTGCCGCACGTCGCCGCCGTTCTCAGGGCTTTACGCTTGTGGAAGTAACAATGGCCGTTGCTATTATAGCTTTTGCTTTTGTGCCTCTTTTTGGCCTCCTTCCCGTCGGTTTCAGCGTGTCTCGCGAAGCAATGGACATTACGGTAACTTCCCAGATCGCACAGCGCCTGACCACTGCCGCCCTGCAGACCGATTTCTCCAAGCTCGCCACCCTGGAAGGTAAAGGCGTCGTCAGCTACGATGATCAGGGCAATCTCGCTGCGGGCACCGCCGGTATCTACCACGCCAGCTACAATGTCAGCAGTGCTACGGAACTCCCCGGCTGCGGCGCTACCGAGCGTCTCAAGACTGTTACCATCTGCGTTCTGAATCTTGCTTCCCTTCGCACCAGCCAGGAATCCAACCTGATGCTGAACCCCGATACCCGTAAGTTCGTGGTACTGGTTCCCGATAACGGTCGCTAAAGTCAGGTTTAGTCCTTTCAGTCGTCCCTGTATCCGTCCGATCTGTTCCCTTCGTTAGCCCCAGGTTCCATTTACCGCTTCCCCGACCGGATCTCCGCAATGAGCATGAAGCATAAACGCAAAAAGTCGGTTAGAGCCTTCTCTCTCGCGGAGTTGCTGATTTCGGCCACGTTTCTGCTGATTCTCATTGGGTTTGTCGCCCATCTGACAGGGCAGACCAGTGAAATCTGGCGCAATTCCAACGCCAGAATGCGTGCCTTTCAGGAAGCACGCGCAGGTTTTGAGGTGATGACCCGTAAGCTGAGCCAGGCTACGCTCAACACCTACCAGGAGTACTATAATAGCGCAAACCTGCCGCGCTCCAGCATGACGACGACGAACATGCTGGCCTCGTTTGTCCCGACCAAGTACGACCGCTATTCGGATCTTCACTTTATCACAGGTCACACCACGACCCTGCTTGCTGCCAGTCCTGCGGCAGTGGTTTCCCAGACGCACTGCGTGTTTTTTCAGGCTCCGCTCGGGTACTCGGTAACGTACCGGCAGATGAACAATGCGTTAAACGCGTGCGGTTACTTTCTGCAGTTCGACAGCGCCGATAGTTCAGTCCCCGATCATGTGAAGCTGACTCCCGGATATCGTCCCCGTTATCGTTTTCGCCTGATGGAGATGATGCAGACTACGGAAAAACTCGGCGTGTATTATGATCCGTCAAAGTCTCCAGTCCCCGGGGTTAATGACTGGTTTGTTAAGAATGCCGTCAGCAACAGTCGGATTATAGGCGAGAATGTAATTGCTTTGGTGGTGTTGCCTTCGCTTTCCGACCGTGAAGACGATCCCACCCGTACTGGCAAAGGCGTCTCTATTGCCCCGGCTTTCAACTATAATTCCCGTATAGCACTTGGTGCCGCCACGGATTCGGCCTGGGGCTCTGCCTCCCCGGCGTTCCCGGGTGATTCCTTCACTTACTATCCTGCGGATGGTGGCACGGGCACTTCTTCCCGCCATGCGCAGTTGCCGCCTCTGGTAAAGGTTGTCATGGTTGTGATCGATGAAGCATCGGCCATGCGTCTGCAGGGCAGTCTTACCACTATTCCGACGGCAATTGATTTCCGTGCCAAGGCGCTGTTCAAGGACGCGTCGAAGCTTAAAGAAGATATCCAGGCCGTGGAAGATATCTGCAATGCCAAACCCGGCAACCTTACGGGTAATACCCAGAGGCTGACGTATCGAGTTTTCAGCAGCGACCTTATTATGCGGGCCGCAAAGTGGTCGAATAAATAGAGAGCGAGGCGCGACAGCCACCATACTGCGCCACACCAGAGAGCCAACGTATGTCTTTACTTACCATTATCTTGCGACAGTCTAGGAAGTCGGATCGCCGCGGCGTCACGCTCGTCGTTGTACTTGGCATGCTGGCTCTGATGGCCGTGTTAATGATTTCTTATCTCAGCAGCGCCTCAACGGAGCTGGCAGCCGCAAAACGCTATAGCAGCGGGCTGGACGCTAGAGCGCTCACTGATTCTGCGGTTAACATCGTTATTTCCCAGATTCAGGATGCCACCTCTACACCCACTCTTGCCTGGGCTTCCCAGCCGGGAATGCTGCGCACATATGACGATGCAGGTCAGCCGGTCATGGCCTATAAGCTTTATTCTTCGGATCAGCTTCGCGTAACGGGCTCTTTCAATCCGCTGCTCAGCGTTGCCAGTGAAGTTCCCGCAGGCTGGGCCAATCAGAAGTCGCTCTACGCCGACATTAACAAGCCAGTCTCCGTATCCGGTGTAAAGCATTACCCCATTATTTACCCGAGTGCAGTTGCCAATGCGCAGGGCTCTAACACTGCTCTGGATGGAAGCGGCTCTCCCATCGAGGGCTGCTACCTGGATACGGGTAATGCCGCCACAACAACTTCCAGCACCCAGCCGAATCCCGTACCCATGCCGGTGCAGTGGATGTATGTGCTGAAAAACGGCACCGTAGCCGGGATGGATCCTGCAACCAAGCGCGTTGCGGGCGCTGGCGCGATGCTGCCTGACGGCACTCAGAATGTCATCACGGGCCGTATTGCTTTCTGGACGGATGACGAAAGCAGCAAAGTAAACGTTAATACCGCTTCCGAAGGAACATTCTGGACTCGTCCCTGGGCCTACACTGAGTATGACGTCGATCTGGCCAAGATGATGCCGGTGCAGAATGAGTTTCAGCGGTTTCCTGGTCACCCTGCAACGACGAGTCTGAGTGTGGTGTTTCCTCCTGCGGTTGGTGAGTCCGATCTGGACTATAAGAACAGAATCTACGGCATGGTGCCCCGTGTTTCGGGTGGCGGAAGTAATGCAGGCACGACGATAATCAACAATAAGTCCGCTGCGATAGTTCCCGACGCGCAACGTCTGTTCGCTTCGGTAGATGAATTCCTGTTCCAGGGTGTTTCTCCTGCACAGGCGGGCGGTACTTCCCGCGCGGTCCAGCCTGCTCCCTCCGGAAACCTGTCCCAGGCCGATGTTGAGAAGGCGCGCTTCTTTATTACGACTTCGAGCAGCGCTCCCGAGGTAAATCTGTGGAATAAACCCCGTATTACTCTCTGGCCTCTTCAGGCAAATACGTCAGACGTTGGAAATCCAACGGCGGCAACCGATCGCAATGCGACAGATAAACTGATTGCGTTCTGCTCGACCATCGGCAGCAAGCCCTACTATTTCCAGCGCTACAATACCTATACTTCGGCCACTCAGACTCCCCAGCCCAGCAGTCAGAGTCCCACTGATGACTGGACCAAACTGCCGCGTAATCAAGAGCTTTATGCCTACCTGCAGGATCTGACAAACAGACCTGTGCCTGGTCTTGGCGGCACTCTTGGCGGAGTTGCTTCCGGCAATAAATATATTCCTCGCGTCCGCGATCAGATTTTGACGCAGATGATGGATTATATTCGCAGCAGCCTGAACACTTTCTCCGGCGGCATGACGCCGAAGTACTACTACACGCCCTTCAGCCCCACTGGTTTTGTTAAGGCGCAGGGCCAGATTGTACCGCTTGAACTGCCAAATGGTACCAAGGGCCACGGTCGGTTTCCTACGATTCAGCAGGCCGCCATCTGCTTTTATCGCAAGGACAAGCTGACGGTTACCGGTAAAACGGTGCCCACTACAGTGCTTACGGGAACATCCGTTGACTTCCTTGGCGATCTGCGCACAGGTGTAAATGCGATAACAGTGAAGGAAGGAAATCCGCCCTACACTGATCCCTGCACTATGAATGCAGTCATCATTCTGCAGCCTTATAATGTAACTCCCGGCACTCCTCCCTGGGCTGCGAACGTTCGCCTTTGCATAGAAGATGCGAACGGTCTTCAGGTGAATGGTTCCAGCATGGGCTTCCCCAACAAAATGGTGAATCTGGTAACCTCCATAGGATCTACCATTAACGCAACTCCCTTTGCGCATATGGAGGAATTCCTCCAGAAGCCCACCCGTTCTCCCAAAATCCAGGGTACAACGACTCCCGATAGCCCGGATGAAGCTATCTATCCCTTCTTTAGCGACAACATACCTATTGTGGGAAGTACCTTTACTTTCTCGGGCGACATGACGCTGAAGATCTATCAGGGAAAAACGGGTCCATTGAATAATGATGATCTCATTCAGACTATCAAATTCTCGTTTCCTTCCATGACTCTGCCGATTCCTACTGTTTACTATTCAATTTCGTATACCAAGGATGCAGATGGCAACATGGTTACCCGCGTGGCTCATGATAATGATTACACGTCATGGGATGAGCGTAACAACAGACAGATCAAACCGACGGGCCGCTGGGGATATGCGGATGATGGTGGTCACCAGCCTTTGCCGATCTTTCGTCCCAATGACACCGTGCGCAGCGTTGAAGTGCGGGGCGGCGGCGTCATTCGAGGTGATTTGCGGCTGCTGTCCGGTCTGAAAAATGTGCCGGCCGAATTCTTTGAGGCGCATGGCGAAAAAGACTGGCCTTCCTCCGACGGCAAGAAATATTCCGACTCCACTATTGCCAACCGGCTGATGCACAGTGTGCGTATTCACTTGCCTGGCAACGGCGATACCAGCAATCAGAACGGCTTCTATTACGGCACAGGTGCCGGAGGCGATAAGCGCGGCAAGCTGGTGAAAAATGCTCCCTATCGTGATCCGAATCGTGGCAATAGTTCTCGTAATTCCCGCATGCCGACAATTCCACGCGGCGTAGAACAGGCCCTGATGTCAGATGGAATTACCCTGGGCGACTGGGATAACGGCCCCGGTACGCAGCCCGACGGTCCTTATATCAACAAGGGCGATGAAGGTGCTTCGAACTTTACCCAGTCCGGCAACGGTCCCTACTTTGAAGGCGGCGGTTACATCAACGGTGCAGGCGTGGTGGAGAGTGGATCCTCTTTCGCTCCAAATCGCCAGGTTGCCTCCGCGGTGACGTTTGGTTCGCTTCCTTCCGGCATTGATCCCGACGACACGATCACTACCGCTACCCCCAAGTCCAAGCCGTGGCAGACGTTGCTGTTCTGCAAGAATCCTGCCGGTGGCTCTACCCATCCCGGCTTTGGCATCCCCGCGAGTGGTCCTCCTTACACAACACCTCCTGACCACGCGTTCCTTGATCTCTTCACGATGCCGGTTGTCGAGCCTTACGCCATCAGCGAGCCCTTCGCGACGGCAGGCAAGGTGAACATGAACTACCAGATCGTGCCCTTCACCTACCTGACTCGAGATACTGGTGTCCGCGCCGTGCTGAAGTCGGTCAACATGATGGCGATCCCGACGCTGGATGCGGATAAATACAAGGATTCCGCCTATGATCCGCCAAATTACTACTACAATCTGAATCTGAACGAGACGACGGGTACCCTGGCCGGCTTCGAGCAGCGCTTTGCTACAGGTGACATCTTCCGCTCCGCTTCGGAAATCTGCGATATCTATTTGGTGCCGGGCAGTCTGGTTAAAACCGGAACTCCGCCTGCGGGAACGCCCTCCTACAATACCATGCAGACCTGGTGGCAGACTTACCTGATCACTGGCGACAACACCCGTGAAGCTCCCTATGGCTCCATCTATCCCCGCCTCACGACCAAATCCAACACCTATACGGTGCATGTGATGACCCAGGCCATCAAGAAGGGGCGCAATTCTGCTGCGGATGAGTTTGTGGATGGACAGGATACTGTCACCAGTGAATTCCGTGGTTCTGTTCTAATACAGCGATATCTCGACCCGAATGCCGATTATCTGGTAAAAGCAGATGGTCTGACGCCCGCAGGCGAGCTGGATGCAGATGCGATGGTTGGGCCCTACAAGTTCCGCGTGCTGAGCACGAAACAATTCTCCCCGTAATCCCATATGATGCGCTTCTGTAAGAGCCGCCGCCGCTTAGCTGGCTGCGGTGTGAAGGCGAGGGGAGCCAGCGCCTTCACACTGATGGAGCTGGTTGCTGTCATGGCGATCATCGCCGTCATCGCCACGCTGTCTCTTCCGGCGATCATGCCGATGATGCGGTCTTCCAGCCTCAACACGGGGGCTGGTATGGTGGTGGATGAGCTTAATCTTGCCCGTCAGACGGCGCTGACCGAGAATCGTGAGGTACAGGTTCGCCTTTACAAGCTGCCCTCTTCCTCTGACTCCTCTGATGTGCAGTTTCGTGCTTTCCGATGCTTCGTGAAGGAGAGTGAGGATCCCGTTCAGTGGAAGCCACTGACCAAAGTTCGCTATCTGTCGGATCAGGTGATTTTTTCAGCCGATCCCAAGTATTCGACTCTGCTGGACGATGGCAATGCTGCGCGTTCCGGCCTCAGCCGTTCTACGGAGACTTTTCCCGGATCCTCAGTTCCGACAACTTACGTGAGCTTCAGTTTTCGCCCTGACGGCGGTACGAATCTTTCGCCGATCGATCCTCCCCTGGGTAATTGGTTTCTGACGCTCCATCTCGCGAAAGATCCCAAAAACGCTACGACCGGTTTGCCGAATAATTACTTCACGACCCAGGTAGAGCCGGTGACTGGCCGAGTGCGCACGTTTCGCCCGTAACCTCACGTCAGAATCTGGTTTAATACAGCACTTACAAAGTAGACACAACGCGATATTCCGGAGATTGCCCGCAAAGCGGCTTGTCCAGAATGTCGCGTTGTTTTATTGCACAGTATGTAAAGCGTTATCCGGCAAAGTTTTGCTGGACTGGTTTTCAATTTTGTCACCACAATTTTGAAAATCGCGATTTACATAGATCTTAAATGCTGTAATAGTGCTTTTAGATCGATGGTGTCGATTTTTCTGTACTGATGAAATTCAACTTCACATCAAGGGCGGCGTTTTTTCGCAATCCAGAGTCGGTAACACTCAGGAACGTGCAATTCGAAGGGCTTACTGCCTCGGATACCGTCCTTAAAGTTGACGCGTGCGGAATTTGCGGGACAGATGTAAATGCTATACTCCGGGGATCTGACACCGACGCTGCTGTAGGGCATGAGGTGGCCGGACGCGTGGTGGATAAGGATGGGAACGTAACCTCCCGGCGTGCTGTCCTGGAAAGCTCCAGCGCGTGCGGTCGGTGCCATCCTTGCCGCAATGGTCAACCCTGGTTTTGCGCGGACGTAAAGAGCTTCTTTGCACGGCCCTATTTCGGGATTGCAGACTATATGCCGGCCCCCGACATTTCGGTGCTGGACTATGAGGGGATAAGCCCTGAAATCGCGTCTCTTTCCGAGCCACTTGGGGTTGCCCTGGACCTGGTTGAAACGGCCGGGATTACATCACAATCAGTAGTGGTGGTGACGGGTCTGGGCCCTATTGGGCTGATGGCGGTGCGGCTGGCTAAGCTGGCCGGCGCAGCTTATATTTACGCCTCTACCTATTCCGGCCGTGAAAAGCGCAACGCGCTTGCCCTGGAATTTGGTGCCGACGAACTGATTTACGAGGACGAGAAATCCTTGGCTGAGCGCACCTTGAGCCCAGCGCCTGACCGTATTCTCAGCACCGTCCCTCCTTCGTTTATTGGCGCGTGTGTGGCTCCTGCAGCCAAAGGGGCGATCATCACCTACATTGGCGTGGGCCATGGCGAAACGGATCATATTTCGCTTCCTGCCAACACTTTCCATTTTAAGAAGCTGCAGCTGCGCAGCTCGTTTGCTTCTCCCGCTCTGCGCACGCCTATGGCGCTGGACCTTCTGAAGACGGGCAGGGTAGATGGCGGGCGACTCATTTCGCATCGCTTCCCGTTTTCAGAAGCTGCTGAAGCGATACGCGTAGCATGTCGCGACAAAGCGAACGCTATAAAAGTCGTTGTTCTGGCGGATTAATTGCGATTTTTGACTTATAGATATTCATGCATAAAACGCCCGTATTTGGTGTCATTGGCACCGGTTTCATCGGCCGAATTCATCTGAAGGCACTCCAGGCCGCCGGCCTCACTGTCGGTGCGCTTGCTGAGCCCTCCAAGGATGCATTGGCGGCTGCTGCACCGCTTGCTCCGGATGCACGCCATTATTCAGACTGGTCGGAGCTGCTGGCGGATCCCGAAATCACCGCGGTTAACATCTGCACGATCAATGCGCTGCATTATTCGATCCTGAAAGCGGCCATTGCCTCCGGCAAACATGTCTTTTGCGAGAAGACGATGACGACGAATGCCGTCGAGGCTCGTGAGGCGCTGGCGATTTCCCTCGCTCCCGGTCAGGTAGTGCAGATCGGCTACATGAAGCGCTTCTTCCCGGCTTCTGTCTGGGCGAAGGAACAGCTTTCCCGGATTGGCACCCCGATCTGCGCAACGGTGCGCTCTTTTCAGGGTGGCCTGGTGGATGAGAAGATTTATGATTCCGCTGACTGGCGCCCCGTGAACGGTGAGCCTTCGCGTACCCGGCGCTTCGCTTCGGGCGGAATGCTGAATATGGCGGGCAGCCACATGCTGGATATGACGGCATGGCTGCTGGGCGATCCAAAGAACGTTTCCTGCCGTACCTGGTCTCCGGAAGGGTACGATGCCGAGCTGCACGCTCACGGTCTTTTTGAAATGAGCAGCGGCACGATTGTGCATTTTGAGGCAGCTCTTCCCCACCTCAGCAAAACGGGCGAGTTCATGAACGGCTGGGAAGAGCTGATTCAGATCAACGGCACCAAGGGCCGTCTTGAAATCGTGTATCCGCTTTGGGACAGGCCGGCTGATTTTGCCGCGCGTGCCCGCGTCTATATCGAGGAAACCAAGAGCTGGGAAGAGCCTGTATTTCCCGCTGCGGATGCATTTCGACTGGAGTTAGAAGCTTTTGCGGCCAGCTGCCGCAACCGTGCGGCAACAACACCTTCGGTGCGCGAGGGGGCGGTAGTGGATTGCTGGATCGACGCCTGTTACGCGTCAGCGAAGAGCGGGAGCACCGAAACGGTGAATTTAGGAAATACGACACCATAGCGACAACATCATCATGAAACACAAATCTTTCACCTACAGGCAGATGCGGAGTATCTGCGCTGCTTTGGTGCTGATGGCAGGCAGCGTGGCCTGGGTGCATGCACAGGAGAAGCCGGCTGAGTCCGCGCCGACCCCCGCGCCTGCTGCGGCAGCGGAAAAGAAGGAGGAAGCTCCTGCCAAATCTGCGGCTACTACGGAATCGGCACCCGCCAAGTCGGCCGAGACGAAACCCGCTGATGTAAAACCTGCGGAAACGAAGCCCGCAGAGGGTAAAGCCGCAGCAAAGAAAGAGGCTGCTGCAAAGAAAGAAAAGGAAGCACCCGAGGCTCCCGTTGTATTGCCCCTGGCTCCACTGGTTGATAATTCCAGCCTGGACAAGGACAGTAAAGGCGAAGGCTGGCCGGATGGATGGCCCAGGCCCGTCAATGGTTCGTGGGAGAATGAGGACGGAAATCGTTTCATCCGCATGGTCAGTAAGACCCCGGGCGAAATGGTGATGATGTATCGCGAGATTGCCGTGCCGGATAGCATCAAGGCCGTCTGGATTACCTGGCGCCAGCGTATTACCGGGCTGAAGGTAGGCTCGAAATCCTGGTTTGATGCACGCATTCTGATGGAGTGGACTGATGCGGAACGGCATAAGATAGCCGGCACGCAGCCCAAGGTGCCTTATACTCGCAAAGATACAGACGGCTGGGAGGAGAAATCCGTACAGGCTTTAGTTCCCGAAGGCACGAAGATGCTGAAGTTCATGCCGGCCCTGTTTAACGTAGAGAGTGGCACTTTTGATATCGACGATATCAGCATTAAGCCGATCAATGCGACCGCCCTGCTGGAAGAAGAACAGAAGGCCGCCACGGCACGTGCTGAAAATCTTGCGAAGCAGACAGCATCTCGCCAGGAGAAAGCCGCAGGCGTGATGAAGGCTGATGGCTCGGTGATTCCCAATGGTAACATGGAGTCCGACGAGAAGGGCAAGGGCTGGCCCGAACACTGGGGAAAACCGAAGACTGCGAGCTATGAGACCGAAGATGGCAATCATTTCATACGCCTGAAATCCGAAGAGCCGCATCAGATGGTAATGCTGTACCAGACCTATGATCTGCCCGCTGGGCTGAAGGCACTGGAGCTTAAGTATCGTACGCGCGTTTCGGATCTGAAAAAGGGCAAGCTGCCCTGGTGCGATTCCCGTATCATCCTGGAGTTCAAGGATGCTGAAGGAAAGTCATTAGGCAAACCCGGTCCGCCCGCTGTTGGAAAAGACACCAAGGGTTGGGTGGAGAAATCCAAAACATTTTTGGTTCCAGAGGGCGCCACCTCGATCATTCTGATGCCCACGCTTTTCCAGGTGGAAAAGGGTACGATGGATCTGGATGACGTGACGCTGAAAGCTGCTGATCCCGAGCCTCTTTATGCTGCTGCTGAGCAGGAGAAGAAGATTGCCGCTGCGCGCTATGTTGCGCCGGAAGAGCCTAATAAGGCAAAGTGGCCCAAGATGCTGAAGGTTGTCGGTCCCAAGGTCATCGACACCGACGGAAAGGAAGTATGGCTGCAGGGCGTCAACTGCGGCAACCTGGAGACTCTGCCTCATGACATGCAGGTTATTAAGTCCGTGGTGGTTGCAATTGATGAGTGGAAGAGCAACTGCGTCCGGCTGCCTCTAAAGGAAGAGTTCTGGTTCGGCAACAGCCCTTATCAGAAAGATGGCGGCAAGGAATATCGCGACAAGATCGATCAGATCATCACGCTTTGCGGAAACCGAGGTGCGTATCTGGTTCTGGATCTCCATCGTTTCCGTGCACCAAAGAAAGAACATGCCGACTTCTGGGTCGACGCCGCCACCCGCTATAAGGATAACCCAGTGGTGTTGTTTGATGTGTTCAATGAGCCCTACGGTATTTCCTGGGAAGTCTGGCAGAAGGGCGGCTTTGTCGCCAAGAACGATACAGGTAAAGATGAGTCGGCGTTCCTGAGTGCTGAAGATAAGAAGAAGATCGAAGGCTTCGAGTCTATCGGTATGCAGGGGCTTGTGGATGCCGTACGCTCCACGGGTGCGAAGAACATCGTAATCTGCGGCGGCATCTTCTGGTGCAACGATCTTACCGGCATCACCAAGGGCTACGTTCTGGATGATAAAGGCGGCAACGGCATCATGTACTCCTGGCACACCTACCACTGGCATAAAGGCTGGGAGCGCGTCATTCCCGTTGTGGAGAAATACCCCGTGTTCCTGGGAGAAGTCGGCTCCATGGAGGATCTGATGGACTTCATTCCCGCCAAGGATCAGGAGAATCCCTACACATTCACGCCTGATATGCTGGGCTTTATCCAGAAGTACAAGATTCACTGGACCGGATGGTGCCTGCATCCCAAGGCCTCGCCCTGCATGATTAAGGACTGGACTTACGAGCCCACTCCATACTGGGGTGCCTTCGCCAAACGCGCTCTGGCAGGCGAGCAGTTTGAGATGAAGAAGATGCGCTGAGTAAGTCTGCGCTGCTGCCCGTCATCTGAAAGACAGAGCGCGGGCAGTTGAAACGACTCGAACGAAAAAGCGGTGATCCAGCCCTCATTCGGATCACCGCTCTTTTTTGTTACAATTGAGTGTCTTCAGAAAGCTCAGCCAGCAGCTTTGTGTGCCATCACTTCAGCCACTGCGTATCTTAAAGCTTCCTCGCCGGCGGGTGTGCGGAGGAATGAAGGTGAGCCGTCGCCCTTCGACATCGCTTTACGCAAAATTTCGGCGCCGTTCTGCTTCATCATTGCGGGCACGTCTACCTTCGCCAGTTCCGGCATCTTCGCCTTCAGATCCAGGCCGATGTTGCACGCCTTTTCCATTCCGTCTCGCACGGTTAACAACGCTTTGCCCATCTCTTTCGCTCTTGTTTCCTTAGGCACCAGTTTGCCGGACGGAGTTTTCAGCGCGTCGCCACAAACATCGCGGCAAAGAGTTTCCATCCCTTTACTTCGTAAGTCCCCGGGTATGAACTTCAGATAAGTGCAGGCCATGAATCGGTTTACCGTACCTGCAGTGACGAATTCAGCGCCCTGTTTTCGTAGTTTCGACACATTCTCGCCAAGCTCTTTCTTCAACCCTGCATGCTGCTCGGCGCGAGCAATTGCAGACTGGATAATACGGCCTGTCAGTGGCTTGCTTTTCTCCATGTGCCCGCCGTGGACAAGTGGCGCGAAGGCGACTGCCGCAGCTTCCTTACCGTATCGTTGCTTCAGCGCATCATAAAACTGACAGTTAGCGCGCTGAAACCCAGTCTTTTCGGAAGGCTTTGCAGAAGTAAAAAGCGCCTTGAACGCTTCCCAGCCCGACTTAGGTTTCTCTACACGCGCTTCTCCCTGAGGGTCTGCAGTAATCCGATCTGAGCCGCTGAAACCGCGAAAGTGATCAATAGATGGCATGTGTGTACCTGTTTAACAAGGATAGAGTGAATCAGAGAAAAACATATAAGTAACTCACCCTAAGCATGGATGCGGTACAAATCACTGGAGCCATCGCGAGGTTCGTTATCAGGTTCTGATGAAGAAGCCGTTTCATCATCATTACCATCGCCTTCTTTTGTCATATCTTCCGAGCTTTCAAGAATGTCTGAGAACCGGGCTTTCTGTTCTTCAGCCGATTTCATTAAGTGCTCAAGAACTATGGCCAGGCGGTCGTGATCCAGGTAGGCGAGCGGCTCGCGCCAGCTCAGCAGGAGCAGGTGATCTTCGGTGTTCGCACTAAGGGTTCCACCGCCTGTACCGAGCCAGAGATAGTTCGCTTCTGCTATTTCTTTGTATATAGCAGCTGCGTTTTCTGCAGGATAACTTCCCAGATCAAGATGGATTGTGACATACTCGCCCAGTGCTTCTTCTTCAGCACGCATCTGCACATGGGTTCCATCTACTTCAAGACTGACGAAACCATCATCATCGGGCTGAAGTTCATTTAGCTGAAGAGCTGCAGAAAAGCGGGCCAGAATGCCTTCAAATGCCTGGTTCATAAGGTAGTGATGTCCTGTGGAAAACGATCAGAGAATTAACCTGCTACAAATTTGTACGATTCAAGACGTGTAAACTTGCTCAACATTTGCTTTTTTCTCGAGTTTGTTCGAGTAAAATTTCAGCAGCATACAGAGCAGGCTAATTGCGTAACCGACTCAAGATCCAGACCCTGAGACTGAGCCTTCGTGCGTCCAGCTTCGTCGATTTCAAAGCGGATCGTCAGTTTGGCGACGTTTGACACGGAGCGGGTGGCAAGGATCGGCAAGCAGACCGCGGCCGAATCCAAAGCAGCCAACTTCCGTTGCAGCTGGTCGCCGGTACTGGACGTGGCGCGCGATGCCCGCTGGGGTCGCATTGAGAAAACTTACCGCAAAATCACCGTACCTGGTGAGCCGTATAGGTGTCGCGTGGATCAAAGCCTTCCAGGGTGAGGGGATGATTGCCGTGCCGACGCACTTTGTATAAGCTGCCCGGGTTGGTATCGCCGGGGCAGCCACTCTGGCTATCAGATTTTGGCCTCGACCCGACAGAGTGAGGATGTTAATGTTATGGTTGAATGACCAGCGCCCCCAAATCAACTGATTCCGCCCCAAAGTGGACCTGGCAAGATATAGTAAACAGACCTGTACAGGCTACGTTTTTAGCTACATTATTCATTCTTCTAATTTTGCAGTGCTGGAGGCCGTACTTTTTCCTGACAGATGACAACCTGAACCATTCTCCTGTTCTGATAGAAGCAGGCAGAAATCTAATGGCGGGGAGGAATCCTTATGTCAGTCAGTATCTTTATGAAGGTAATTTTATCTTCCTTCGTGAGACAAGTATATTGCACCTTAGTCATCCGTTACTTATATTGCTAAGTGGATTGCTGAGCCTGACTCCCTGGCAGTATTTTGTTGTAGATATAATTATATCAGGTTACTTTATTGCAGCTGCCTGCTTTACAACGCTTCTTTACGTTCGTTTGCGGGAAAAGTATAAGATTCCGATCAGTAATGAACTTATCATTATTATAAGCTTAAGCGCTACATTCTCCGTCTGGTCTCTTATTCTCGGTAGTTCTGCGGGAATGTATATCTGGAATCAGGCAACTCTTGCTCTGATTTTCATTGGACTGATTCATTCTGACTGGAAATACGGAATTGCCTGGGTCGGATGCGCTGTTGCAAATGCATTTCTGGCTTCTCATGGGGGAGAGCTTGTTTTCACTCTGTTTTTTGCCACACTATTCGTCATAGCCTATAGCCTGGTAGAGCGATCGTTTCGTCCGATCATCATTTGGGTCGGCGGAGGGATATTAACAGGATTCCTGATTTTACCTTTTTTGTCCCCTGTGCTTTCGGGATTGCTGGAATCCCGGAGAGCGGGTGCGTTGGATATTGAGCAGGTTGTGACGCTAAACTTTCCTTTTCCCAGCAGTCTGCTTTCCTATTTTATTGGTACATTTTGCGCGTTCCTTGGGCAGCAGTATTACCAGAATTGTGCTGTAAATCCGCTTCAGTTATTGGCTTTTCCTTCATGTTTTGGGGCGTGGCTAATATTTAAATGCAGAATGCCCTGGAAAAATATTCAGCCTGTTGCCTGGTGCTTTATTGGTTTCGCCGCTTTTGCTTTATTGGTAGTGGATCGCCCTATCTGGCTGCAGGAATATTTCTTTCAGCATATTCCATTAATTCGATCACTTCGTTGGCCATATAAGGAATTCATGTTCTTTATTTTTTTTATGCATTTGTGGATGATTATGGTGCCGCCGCGAGGAACAACCAGCCAAATAGGACTTCTGTTAGCTGTTGGACTCGGATTCTGGCTGTTCCCACTCATTGCGGGCGGTGCACCATCTCAATCCCTTCGTAAGGAAGATCGAGCTGCGATCACCAGCGGCGCATCTGATCGATATTGGCTGGAGCTTAAAAAGAAGCTGCCGGAAGACGTTTTAATAATACCGGCTCTTGGGCCCAATATTGGTCATGGATTCTGGAGTTTGCCGCAGAGTGCACTTGGCACTTACCTGTATGGGGCTCTTTTCCGTGTAAAGACTCCTTTTTATTATAGTCCAACACGCGTTATGTATGTACGTGTAGAGGGAGGTACCTTTAATGGATTCGGCCTGTTGCTGGCACCGCCTTTCTTGCCGGATGATGTAAAGGACTTTCCTGACTGGATGAAGAGAGACAAGAAAATCCGGGTGCTGAGAGCGGTAAACGCCATTCCGTTCCGGGTGGAGCTGCTGAATCCCTCTGAGGGAATCGCCGAGGACATTACTCCCATATGGGAGAAGGCTTTACGGGACTCTCATGCATTTGCGCCGTAAAGTTGAAGCTAAGACACTTCCATTATCTCCCTTGACAGGGGGATAAAACAGCTTAGACTGCAGCAAAATTTATGAGCTCGGTGAGTATATGTAGTGCCTCAGGAGCCTTGCTTATGCACCTTTTTCGCTCTTTCCCTGGTAGTCGATTAGTGCAATCGCGACGGATGTTCGCTTTGCTTTCTTGTGTGCTGCTTGGTTCAGTCTCCAGCACCGATATTCATGCCCAGCAACGCTCTCAGTTAGTTGATGGTGTTGCAGCAGTGGTAAATAAGAAGGTGATCACCTTCTCTGCGGTCCGCAGAAAAGTCGGTAATGCCGAGCGCCTTATTGTGGAGAACATGCAGGGCAGCCCCGAGGCGATGCAGCGAGTAAAAGAGCTGCGACTGGGTACTTTGCGCGCTTTGATCGATCAGGAACTGATTATTCAAAGCTTTACCGAAATGGGCGCGTTTATTCCTGATAACGCCATCGATGAGCATATCCGGCGTATCGTAGTCGAAAAGTTTGAGGGCGACCGCACCGCGTTTATCCGTACGCTGGCTGCCGACGGCCTTTCTCTTGAAAACTATCGATCCACGGTGAAGGATCAGTTCATTATCAAGGCGCTGGAGTATAAGCACATCAGCTCATCGGTCATTATTTCGCCGTATCGCATCGAGCAGTATTATAGCGAGAATTACCGCCGCTACCTTCAGGAAGAGCAGGTAAATATTCGCATGATCTATATTGCCGCAAGTCCGTTTAAAGACAGGCGAGTCAATGCTGCCGGCAAGGAAGAGGAATACGATTCCCGCGAAGAGGCCATTTACGCCATTGCCAAACGCATTCAGGAGGGCGAGAGCTTTGAAGACATGGCTCGCAATTACTCGGAAGGCTCGACCCGCGACTCGGGTGGTGCCATGGGTTTCCAAAAGCGGACCGATCTGGCTCCTGAACTTGGCGACGTTGCGTTTCGACTGAAGCTTGGTGAGATGAGCAAAGTCATCAAAGTGACGAGCGAAGGCAATGCGGGCTATTACCTCCTGAAGGTCGAGGAAGTTAAACACGCCTTTGTACGCCCGCTCGCGGAAGTCCGTGAAGAAATTGAGCAGGCGTTAATTCTCGACGAAAAGCAGCGTTTGCAGCAGGAGTGGCTGGACGGCCTGCGTGCCAAGGCGTACGTAAAGATGTTCTAATTCTAAT
>JBGGNE010000264.1:0-16925 GCA_041287705.1 Methylacidiphilales bacterium
GCCGGTCGATCCGTTCAAGACCAGCACGACTACGCCCGCGTCCGTATCCAGCCCGATTACCACGGTCTCCTCCCCTGTGGCAGCGGCAGCGGATCCCTACAAGCCCGTAGATCCCGCACCCTCGGCAGCCAGCGGCACGTACTACCCTGACCCCAATATTCGCACCAGCGTCTCGGGAACTCAGGGCAGCGGACTGGTAACCCTGAATCCGCAGATTCCCGGGCAGGCCTACTGCGCGGAATGCCGTCGCTCCTATCCGGAAAGTGAAGTCGTCCGCATTAAAGGCCAGCCTATTTGCGCCAACTGCAAGCCGGCGTACATGCAGAAAGTGCGCGAAGGCGTTATAACGGCAGGTGCGGGCGTGCTCAATCTGGCTCATCCCGGCTATCGCATCCTTGCGCGCCTTGTAGACGGACTGATCTCCCTGGTCCTGATGTTTATTTTTGCGATTCCCACGATCATTGCTTTCGTTGCGATGGGCGATCAGTCTCCTGTGCCTATTATCATCGGCGTGATTTCTTACCTGGCATGGACTTTGGGCATGTTCGTCTACATTGTATACTTTACTGTTGCATGGGGAGGCACACCTGGTAAATATGTGTTAGGACTCAAAGTCGTTACCCCGGACGGTGCCAACCTCACCTGGGGTCGCTCGATTGGCCGCTTCTTTGCCACGATGGTCACGGACATGACCTGCACCATTGGGTACCTGTGGGCCTTCTTTGATGACCAGAGCCGTGCTTTGCACGACATGATCTGCGATACGCGCGTTATTAAGTCGTAAAATAACTCCATGCCCGCTTACCCAGGTGCACCCCGTTGTTTCTCCTGCCAGACAGAGATCTCACGAGATGCCCTGAACACGCCGGAACCTGTCCCCTGTGCGCGTTGCGCAACGCCACTCCAGGCTTATGTCTTCGAGGCGCAATATCGCGGTGTATCAGGACCGCGCACGGAAATCGCTCAGGACGAAGAGTCAACCTGCTTCTACCATCCGGATAAGCGTGCCGATCTGTGCTGCGACAATTGCGGCCGTTTCATCTGCTCGTTGTGCGAGATTGATTTCGAAAGCCAGCATATCTGTCCCGGATGTCTGAACAGCGCTCCAACTAAAACCATCAAGACTTCGCTTAAAAACGAAGGTGTGAACTATGATTGGTTCGCGTGTCTTCTGGGACTCTTCGGCCCCCTCTTTTGCTGTTACGTTACCGCGCCGGCAACGTGCTTTATATCCGTGCGTTACTGGAATTCCATGACGCCGTTTTCTTCGCCGTTCTGGTATAGGGCGCGCATGGTCATGTCTCTGTTGCTGGGCCTTCTGCTCTCCGTTGTCGCCCTTGGCTACATCATCGGCAACGTCTACTTCATGACAGAGCTCTCTAAAAAATCCCGCTTCAACCAGACGAGCAGCGAGAGCCCGGGTGACAGCGAATCAGGCAAGTCTGAAAAATAACAGAACCTGCCCGCTATACTGCGCTGTCGCTTCTCGCTGCCTTCAAGGGCAGCTTTAATCCGCCGCTTTTTCAATACATGCATAGGCCGCGTGATTATGGATGCTTTCCATATTCTCCGCTTCTACCTTGTACCAGGCGATGTCAGGATGCTTGTTGCAGTGAGTGGCTACGTTACGCACCAGATCTTCTACAAATACAGGGTTATCGTATGCCTGTTCAGTAACAAATTTTTCGTCAGGGCGCTTCAGCAATGAATAGATCGGGGCGCTGGCAGACTCCTCAATCATGGTGATCATATCCTCTATCCATACGGTATGCAAAGTACGTACGGAAAGAGTGACATATCCGCGCTGATTGTGCGCGCCATAACGGCTGATCGCCTTCGAGCACGGGCACAGCGTTGTCACGGGAACCGTCACCGTCACGGTGATGTCCATGTCACTGCCGTGAATTTCGGCGTCAAACTTCACCTGATAATCCACAAGACCCTGCGCCTTGGTAACGGGCGCCTGCTTCTCCACAAAGTAAGGAAACTCCATCTCTATGTGGGCGGAATTGGCATGCAGCTTCTGCTGCAATTCCTTCAGCATTACGCCAAGGTTATCCACATGAACCAGCCGTCCGTGCGCATTCAGCACTTCGACAAAGCGGCTCATGTGGGTGCCTTTAAATTTGTGCGGCAGATCCACGGTAAGGCTGAACGTGGCGATGGTGTTTTGCGATTGCAGGGCTTTATCCCGCACTTCGATAGGGTAGCGCAGCCCGCGAACGCCCACCTTGTCAATACGCAGTTGACGGTGGTCCGCCTGACTCTGCGTATCGCTGAGGGGTTCCGGGTGAGCAAGAGAATTGGGCATGATCAGATCTATAAGTAGGTCCACTAATATAAGGACAAATCAGAAAATATCCAGTCTGATGCTGGAAAAGAAAAGGGACGCCCACTTCAAGTGCGGCAATAGTATCAAAAGGATCTTGCATAGATTACTTTGGCGGGGAAAGTAACTGCTTGCGTCATGCAATACAGGCGAATAAGCTCCACCTCCATTCCACGGCATTGCTCGGGAAATCATCAACTTTTTATACTGACAAGCGTAAAAACTACAGATATTCTCGCCCGCCACAGGCGCTCTCCTCCCACTTCTTCGGTCAACACCACTTTCCGCGCCTTTTCCCGCGCCACGCGCTCACACCACGTTGTGATGAACAAGCAATTCTTTCACCGCACGCTTACCTGGCTGGTCATCTTCATTTTCCTGTTTACAGGGCAAAACATGCCGGCAGGCACCCACACGGTTCAGGACGGTGAAAACCTCCAGATGATCGCCGACAAATACGGCGTCACCCCTTCTCGCATCCAGGAGTTGAATCGCCGCGAAATGTCCGGCTCCAGTTCAGTCCGCCCAGGGATGACGCTGATGATTCCCGGGCCGGAGCCGAAACCGGAAGAACGCCGCGCGGCAGCCTGGAGCCGGTATGATCGGTTTCGCACCGCCTCCACCAGCAGCAAGGGCATTCCCCAGCAGCCCGACGCCAACCTGCCGCCGGGCACCCTGACCGTTGAAGCTCCCCGTGTCACTCCAGCCACGCCCCCAACCGACGTTCGCTCGCAACTGCCCGCCAGCGAGGACGACGCGGATCAGGTTCACCCCAAAGCCCTGCCTGCCAACACCGGCGTCGGCATTGCCGATAAGCTGAATGTGCGTATGGAAGGCGGCCTCTTTGGAAGGAGCTACCGCTATCTGGGCCGCGCCAAGGCGGCGATCGACAGCGCGGACGTAGAGCGCGGACGCTGGCGTATTGTAGTGCTGCACCACAGCGAAACCTCGCGCGGCAACGCCCGGCTTTTCGACTTCTTCCACCGCCACAAGCGCGGCATGAAGAACGGCCTGGCTTACCACTTTGTCATCGGTAACGGCACGGATTCCCGCGATGGCGAAATTGAAATCGGCCCGCGCTGGCGCGATCAGCTGGACGGCGGCCACGTTCGCAGCCGCGCTCTGAATGCCGTAAGCATTGGTATCTGTTTTGTGGGCGATTTCAATCATTCCCGCCCCAGCAAGAAGCAGATTGCCGCATGCATCGAACTGGTCAACTATCTGCGCCGCCGCTGCGACACCCGCTTCAAGTTTGCGCTCCATCGGGAAATTAATCCTCATCCTACAGACTGCCCTGGCCAGTATTTCCCCGCCCGCCTTTTTCACCGCATGTTTGATTGATGCCGCAAAGATTAAGAGTTTGCGCGTTGTTTCTGGTGTAACTTTCCAGAAATCTCTGCCATACTTTTTGTTGCCATGGAATCACTCTATGCCTTTACCGGCGCTGCGCTCTGCGCGTATATGATTTACGCCAATGCTTTCGGCTACATGCCGCTCGGCACTGGCTCCAGCTCGCCCAAGACGAGATCCCAGGTGCTGTTCATCAATCATAAATAACTGCGGCGCAACCTCTTCTCAACTTAACCAACGCCCGCCATCCATGGAATTTTTCCTTCAGGAAATCAAGCACCTCCCCGGCGCATTTGTCTACTCACTGCTGGGCGTCGCCATTCTGGTCCTCAGTTTTAATATCTGGGACTGGATGACTCCCTACAATCTGTGGAAAGAACTTGTTGAGAAGAATAACATCGCGCTGGCTATCGTGGTCGGCGCTATGGCTATAGGCATCTCGATCATTATCTCCTCCGCTATTCGCGGTTAATGCTCATGCTACCCGCGTAGTTGTGCAGGCTATACTGCTGTTTTCCGTCGTTGTTATTGCAACGTGCGGGCTTGTTTACGAACTTATTGCGGGTACGCTTGCCAGCTACCTCCTCGGCGATTCCGTTACTCAGTTCTCTACGATCATAGGCACCTACCTGTTTTCAATGGGTATTGGTTCCTATGCCAGCAAGTTCATTTCGCGCAATCTTGTCGGGATGTTTATCCAGACAGAGTTGCTTATAGGACTCGTTGGCGGCAGCTCCGCGGCAATGCTGTTTTTGCTGTTTGATCACGTCTCCTCGTTCCGTGTTTTGCTCTACAGCACGGTAGTCATTATCGGCGCGCTGGTAGGCCTGGAGATACCTCTTTTGATGCGAATCATGGAGAAACATTTTGAGTTTAAGGAACTGGTAGCCCGTGTCTTTACATTCGACTATATCGGCGCGCTGTTTGCTTCTTTGCTTTTTCCCCTGGTGCTGGTGCCTCATCTCGGGCTCGTGCAAACCAGCTTTCTGTTTGGAATGATCAACGTAGGCGTGGGGATCTGGACTCTGTACCTGCTGCCACGCGAAGTTGCGAATGTCAACTTCCTGAAAGTGATGGGCTGGATCATACTTGCCGGCCTGGGGCTGGGGTTTGCGAATGCCGAGCATATTGTCTCGACTGCGGAATCCTCTCAGTATCCCGATCCAGTCATCTACGCTAAAACATCTCACTATCAACGTCTTGTACTGACCCGTTCCAAAGACGACCTGCGACTTTATCTCAACAGCAATCTTCAGTTCAGCTCACGCGATGAGTACCGCTACCACGAAGCGCTGGTGCATCCCGCGATGAGTTTATCCGGAGCCCGCGGCCCGGTGGTGAGGCACGTGCTGGTGCTGGGAGGCGGAGATGGTCTGGCTATCCGTGAGATTTTGCGCTTCCCCCAGGTGGAACACGTTACGCTGGTCGATCTTGATCCCGCGATGACACAGCTTTTTAAGACGCATCCTAATCTTGTTCAGTTAAACAAGGGATCGCTCAATTCGCCCAAAGTCACGGTTATTAATGATGATGCTTTTCTGTGGGTGAAGAGTAATACAGAGAAGTTTGATTGCGTCATTGTGGACTTTCCGGATCCATCCAATTATTCGCTGAGCAAACTCTACACCACCACTTTCTTCCGCCATCTTATTCATAATCTGTCGGAGGATGGTGTAGCTGTTATTCAGAGTACATCTCCACTTGTCGCCCGCCGTTCTTTCTGGTGTGTGGAGCAGACTCTTAAAGCATCGGGATTTCAGACATTGCCCTATCATACTTACGTACCGGCATTTGGAGAGTGGGGCTTTATCATGGCTGCCAGGAAGCCGCTCGAACGACCAACTACTACTCTGCCCGATGCCCGCTTTGTTAATGCGCAGACATTGCCCACTTTATTTGAGTTTCCACCGGATATGGACAGAATTGCGGTCAAAACCAATACACTGAACAATCACGCCCTGGTTAAATACTTTGAGGAAGAATGGGCCAACTACGCACATTGAGTCTCCTTCAAGATCTGGCAGAAGCTTAAAGAGCTCCGCCCAGTGCATTGTGCTCGGCAATCCATTTCCGCTCCAGCAAATCCTCGGGAACGGGCAGCGTCGCAAGAGGATACGGCATGCGATGCCCAAACTCGGGACGCAGTTCACCATGCCAGCCAAAGCGACCATTGTTTTGCATCTGCGCCAGGTTATCCAGAAGCGGTTGAAGCTCAGCCAGTGACAGAACTGAAACCGGAGCGCCGTTCCCACCGGAATTAAGCGGAATACCCGGACAGGCGTAGGCGAAAGATACGGCACGGGCTCCCATTTGCCGCAAAGCGAGCGCGTAGAGCGCCACCTGAAGGCCCGTGCCCTTCGTCAATTGCGGCACGCTGATGGGTTTCGTGGATTTTCCCGTCTTGTAATCCAGAATCATCCAACGGCCATTAGGAAAATCCAGTCCCGGCCGGCGGGCAGTGGCCTGCGCGGATCGGCTGAACAGATCATCAATGGCGGGAGCAGTGGGAACGATAGCTTCCATCACGGGCTGCTCAGGTGCCGCCGGAGCAAAGCTTTCCGCGTCGGAATCATCCAGAAAAGGCGATGTTTCATCGTCAAAGTCTGCCATCGGTGACGGTTCCGGCTCAGTTGGGGCAACCGTCACCGTCGAAACTGCATCCGGTTCATGAAGAAGGACGTCCATACGACCCTCAAGCAGAAGTTCCGCCCCGGAAGCCGTACGGTATGGCACAAAGCCGCCGCGAGCAGAACCCGGAGGTTTCAGAGCCACCTCCGCCGCAAGCTCGGAGAACCCGCAATCGCTCACCACCTCGGAAAGCGCAAAAGCCAGGTACGCCGCATGACTCCAGACCGGCACCCACAGTGGCGGTAATGGCCGGCCATGGCGCGCAGCCAGCGCCTGCACGCTGCTGCGCGAAGTATTGGCACTTTGGCGAATCGTACGGCGCCAGCCATTCGCGTTGGGCATGGGCCTCGCTGGGGTACGACCATGTCCCCTGCCCGCCGCAAGAGGCGCACGCGCCAGCCACTGGTGCACCCATTGCCCTGTGGAGCGCGCCGTTATATCATCGTCCTCTGCGCGATCCGGACCGACACCCAGCAGGCGCTTCATCCATACAATGGCGGGCGCTTTAAGAGCCAACTCCCACTCGCGGCATGGCAAGGATACGGGACGCACGATACGTGGCGGTCCTTGTCGCTGAGACCGTCCTTTCGGCTCCTCTGGCCGGGTGCGAAGGGCAAACTCATATTCCGTAAAGCGCGGAAGCTCAGATTCCCCTGTACGGGCCAGACGTGCTACGCGTGTCTGCCCAGGCGGCGTCGCTCGTACGGAAGAAACTGGATCTGCATCATTCTGTGGCGCAGGAAGCTGAGATTCCAGAACTGAGGGAGCCTGCAGCAAAAGAGCCTCGGTTTCATGCTCCAGGCGGCGCGAGATCTCCTCGTTAAGCCACTCACCATGATCAGCGAAATAGATCTGCATGAAGAACGCGTTAGCGTTCAACTCGCGGGCAGGCTCACTTTCCTCGCCAAGGCGCGTAGTAAGAGCCAGACCTCGCGTGGGGGAAGCGACCAGTTGAAGCAGACGCGCTTCAGCAAGCTGGCGGCGCTCCTCGGGAGCCAGGCACCAGGCGCGACCCAGCGTGGGAGTAAACTCCCCTCGCCCGGCGGCCACAGTGCCAAGAGTCGCGCGGTTCCAGTCCCGGACACGTTTATTCAGCTGCTTGATATCTTCCTCGCTAAGGAAGGCGCTTTCGTCGTTCGGCGGCGGCCAGATTCCATCGATAAGGCTCGTGAGAATCAGATGCGACCATGGCTGGCCGAGAGCTTCCTCGTAGGTCACCAGATGCACCCGCGCATAGAAATGCCGCCCCATCGCGTCGCGCGTCTTGCCGACCCCTTCCGTAACTTCGCGCAGCCAGTGAAGAAAAACGTTTCGCTGCAGGCGGAGGGACATGCGCCCCTTCAGAAATACAGACTGGCGATCAATTACCGCCAGCTCGGCCAGCCAGCCCAGCGCCATCAGAGCTTCCCGCAGCTGATTCAGATACTCGTCGAAAGTGCCTTCAGACGCCAGAAGCACAACGCTGTCCAGCATGTTTCCCACCGCGACATCGCGCCCCCGTTTCGAGCTCTTGAGCGACTCGCGTATGAGCCGGACGTCATCGATAAAGATATCCGCCAGAGCTGCACTGATGACGTCCTCCACCTGCCCCAGACCAAGCGGACGCATCGGCTCAGGCTGAATGACCGATACACGATCGCCCGTTTCCTCGTCGGGAAAGAGTTCCGCCTCCTCCGCTTCAACGACCGCTACAGGTTCCTGCCGGGGCCACAGATCCTGGCGAGGCCAGACACGTATCAGACGCAACAGCGTACGGCGGCATGGGCGAAGCTGCAGATCCAGCCACGCCTCCCACGCAGGAGCTGAAAACTGACCGGGAACGTTGTGCCCTACGCTATCAAAATGGGGCACCTGCCAGGATGCCAGCAACGCGGAGACTTCGCGGGCCATAGCCCCAAGACCAGGCACTACAATGCCAATGCGCAGGTTCTGGCTGTCCGAGTCCGCAGATTGAGCTTCAGCCACTTCGCCGGCGGATTCCAGAAACTCCACCGCCTGCAGTGCGGCCGCCCTTGCTTCTTCCGCGACACCTTTTCCCAGCAAAAAGCGGATTCGCCCCTGATTTCGGGACGATGAGTTGCTTCGCCGCCCCGGAGTTCCCGTTGCCGACGAAGAAGAATGTGGAGTGTTCACTTCCAGCCATTCGGCCAGACCTCGGGCATAGTGTATGAAAGCGGGCTTACCTTCGCCGGACTCGGCCCCGCCCTCAATGTCGTCCGATTGCTCAACAAAATCCCGTTCTGTCCCTGTCCATAGCTCCCAGGTGCTGATCCATGTTTGCGCAGCATCCTCTGCGTGCCGGGTCGGATATGGCAGCACGATCGTGGCCCCGGCGGATGCGACCGCGACTGAACGCAGTGTCTGGTACTTCGGCCAGTATTCCGGGCCAAAGCCGTGAACCAGCACCGGCCCCAGAATGGGACCATGCTCACTCACCTCGCGGCGGGCTGCCTCGAAGAGCTGACGGTCGTGGTGTTGCAGCGGGCTCAGGCCGCATGCTTCGAGCTGCTCCGAATAAAGCTCCAGAAGAGGGCGGGTCCAGGTCGGCCCCTGATCTTTCCAGCTCCACCCTGCAGCTCCTAAGTCATCAAGTGCGCGCGCGAGTACAGAGGAGTCGGTTGAAACGGACAGCAGACTTCCCGGACGGGCTGCAGGATCCTCCGCCAGCTTCTGCCTCATACGCTCTCCCGCGGCAGCGGAGAGCAGCAAATGCATATTCTCGCGGGTCGCGGGAAGCTGCTGCTGCGGAAAGCGTTGTGCAAGAAAAGCGCGGGCGTCGGAGGGAGTCCAGAAACGCAGCCCCAGCAATCCATGGCCGCTCTCCAGCCACTTCTGACGAAGGGCGTTGCCGTGGCCACGCGTGGGGGTCAGCACGACCGTGTACAGCGCCTGTTTCCATGCCTCCGTGGCATACTGCGCCAGCCAGGGCCGCAGCACTCCATGCCAGCTATCCTGAAAGCTGTCGGAAAGGAAAAGGCGATGTCGCGGCATAATGGATAAACGTCCCGACTTCCGCCGTCAGCCTGGCGGGTCAGATTCAGCCCGTCTGACAAACTCTCGCCCGAAGCCCCCGCGTGTCAACTGGTACTCCTCTAATAGAGTACTACGGTTGACCGGGCTTTTTCGCCGCAGGGCGCTTCGTGCCGGGAGGCGCGGGTGCTGGCAGCGGCGCGGCACCCGAAGGAGTGCCGGAAGGAGGCAGCGCGATAGGCGAAGTATCGGTGCCTGTTGCGGGGGAAGCAGCCGTATTGGGAGTTGCACCGGGTGCCGACGCAGGTGCCGCAGCAGCGCCCGGACGGCTCCGTTCGGCTGCGGTGCGCAGAGTGTCGCCGTTGATGGTCAGGATGGACTTGGGCGGCCGGGCCAGCATGTCCAGTATCCAGCGACGCGCTCCATCGTACGTCGGTGGCTCCACTTCGATGCGGTAGACTTCAATGCGGTCCGTCTGTTCGTTCTTGGTAAAGATCTCGGAGTAGACAAAAACCTCGGCGTTCTTGTACTTGGGCTCGCTCGCATGCTCCTTACGGATCGCTGCGGTCTGATCCGGGTCATACGAAATATAGATATTGCGCATCACCTTGCCGTCGGCACCAATAATCTGCGCCATATAGACAGCGTTCGGGCTGTCTTTGTAATTAAACGACTCGCTGACTTCCATGGAGACACCGCCCTGCATCCGCATGCGTTCACGTACAAACATAGGGTCCAGAAGCACCCTAATTTCCGGGCGGCCAAGATCCCAGTTATCGCGGTTGGGGTTCTCCGCAAGTGCCTTGGTACGCATGGCGTAGAGTTCGCGACGCAGGCTTTCCACCTTAAGGGCCTTCTTCAAGGACTGATAAGCCTGGATAAGGTGAACTACCGGGCGGGGATCCTTTGCATCCACGGCGCGAAATCGCTCCAGGTATTCCACTGCCTTCTGGTTTTCGCCAAGCATCAGGCTGCTGAGACCGCCGTAGAAGAGCGAGCCTTTGGCTTTCTTGGGTTCGTCGGCCAGAATGCCATCAAAAATAGTGCGGGCTTCAGCGTACTTCTTCTCGTCATACAGCCTGCGACCTTCTTTGAAGCGATTCATCAGATCCTGCTGCTTGGCAGGATCACCGGCAGCCTCCGGTGTGGCAGGGGTCGGAGCCGCAGGTTCCGTGGCGGGAGCGGGTGCCGGGGTTGGCGCCGGGGCAGAATCCTGGGCTCGCAGCAGTTCTGCGCCATTACCACATAGCAGCGCAAGCAGCAGCACGGTCAGCCAGGTATGCCGTGGATGGGTCGTGATCGAAAAGTTCCGCATAAAAGCAAAGCAGTGAGTATCCGGCAAAAATCGGGGTGAGTCGAACGCATAATGCCTTAGCCACACAATCTTTGCAACCGCACAGAGCTGGACTGCGGCGCAACTGGTAGTCTTCCCCGGATAAAAAGAGTCACGCCACACGTCGGTTTCGGCTCGCATCAGTGACACGACTGGTTAGAGTGGGAAGGTCTATCCCTTTATTGCTATGCTAGCCCAATCATTACGAAGCCTTAGCCTTGGCGTCGCCCTCATTTCTCTCGTCTCCGTCCTGATGCTGTGGCGTGATCTGGGTAACACCGCAGAGGCAAAAGCCGCTCGCCGCGAGGCTGAAACCCGTGCCCGCGAAGCAGCTCGCGCCAAAATGGTGGCGACGACGGATAAACCTAAGACAGGCACGACATCGGAGGCAGCAGCGCGGACTCCCGACACCGGGCAATCCGCTCCCGATGCCAACTCCCCCACGGCCGGCAAGGTTTGGCGCATTGCGATATTGCAGCATGGCTCCATGCAGGTGCTGGATGAAATCGCGGAGGGCATGATTAATGAGCTGACTGCCAATGGCTTCGTCCTGCCGGAGATGAAGAACACGCTTATTCAGAAGGGCTATGCGGAAAGCCCGCGTGCCACGGTGCGCCGCCTGAACGCCCAGATGGACGCGTCGATCGGCCAGGCTCTTGCTTCCCAGATCATGAGCGGGGACTACGATCTCGTGCTTACCATCAGCACGCTCTCCCTGCAAAGCATGGCAAATGCAAACAAGGGCGGCGTCATACACGTATTTGCAGGTGTAGCCGATCCGTGGTCGGCCCTGCCTGTCCAGCTTAAACGGGGTCAGCCTCTGTCGCATCCGCCTTATCTTGTCGGCCTGGGTTCCATGCAGCCGGTGGCGAACGGACTGCGCGTGGCAAAGCAGATGCGTCCCGAGCTAAAGAAGATCGGCGTACCGTATAACAACGGTGAAGCAAACTCCCGCGCCCAGATCACCATTGCCAGAACCGTGTGCAAAGAGCTTGGCCTTGAGCTGATCGAAGCACCGGTGGATAACCCCGCCGGGGTGCAGGACGGTGTACTGGCACTAATCAGCCAGGGCGCGGAAGTCCTTATGATACCAGGGGACATCACCATGATGACCGCTGCCGATTTCATTCTCAAATCCGCCCAGCAGGCCGGTGTCCCCGTCTTCACGCTTATACCGCCTACGGCAAAGCGGGGAGCCTTGTTCGATCTGGGCGCCGACTATGTCAAAATCGGTGAACTGGCCGGAGCCATGGCTGTGGAGGTGATGAACGGGCGCGATCCCGCCACCATCCCCATCGAGAACGTCATGCCGGAGCAACTGATGGTGAACCAAAAGACGCTGCTCGGCCTCAGACAGCCCTGGTCCATCCCGGAAGATCTGCTGTCGCGCGCAACGGTTGTCATTGATGCCGACGGCAAGATTGTCCGGGATAACTCCAGAGCCAAACCGCAGCCACCGAAACTTCCCGCTCCTGCCGCGACATCAACAACTCCCTCCCCTGCCCCTGCGGCTGCCACGCCACTGGGCAAGCCCGAAGAAGGGCGCACTTACAAACTGGGGTTCGTCTATTTTGGCCCTGAGCCAGGCGTCGAAAACTGCATGCGCGGCCTGATCGACGGTCTGAAGCAGCAGGGCTTCGAGGAAGGGCGCAACCTGAAGGTGACACGGATGCATGCCGCAGGCGAAATTTCCAACATCCCGGCAATCATTCAGCAAATGGATGGCTCGGACATCGACGTGCTGGTACCCATGAGCACGCCCTGCGTAACGGCCGCATGCAAACACGCCAGGCAAAAGCCGGTCGTCTTCACCTATTGCTATGATCCGATAGCGGCAGGCGTCGGCAAATCCTTTACGGATAAGCTGCCGAATGTGACCGGCGTGGGCAGCTTTCCTCCGCTTCAAAAGACTCTTGACGTCATGCGGCAATTGATACCAGATCTCAAGACTGTTGGCACGATTTACAACACCAGCGAGGCAAACAGCTCCAAGGCTGTTCAGGTCGGTCGCGATCTGATGAAGGAGCAGGGCATCACCCTTGTGGAAATCCCTGCGATCAACACCAGCGAGGTTTATCCCTCTGCACAGGCGCTGGCGGGCAAGCGTCCCCAGGCCGTTTGGATCACTGGCGACAATACAGTACAGCAGGCGCTGCCCTCTCTGATGCGTGCCATGAAGGAAGCGCGCATTCCCGTGGTGATTAATGATATCGAATCCCTGAAACAAGGCACCGTAGCTGCGGTTGGTCTGGGCTGGTACGAGAGCGGCACGGCAGGCTCCAAACCGCTTGCACGCGTACTTCTTGGTGAAAAGCCGGCGGATATCCCTATCGAGAACGTGAGCCGCAGCATCGTGCAGTTCAACCTGCCTGTTGCGGAAGAACTGGGCATTACGATTCCAGAAGCACTGCTGAAGGAAGCGACGCCAGTGGAAGCTGAACCTCCTGCCAGTAAGTAAAAGACAGAAAGCTACGCCCGGAATCTTCAGAGCTGACGTAAAAAGCGAATGGGACTGAGCAGGGAAAAGAGTTTTCACATCCTAACAAGTACATAGTCACCCAACCACTTTTGCTTGCACTTCTTATGGCGCAGACACTAAAGTGTGCGTCGTTATGTCCCTGCTCCAACTCCTGTGTCTGGCGGCCGGCATCTTCATGCTGATAGCGGGGCGACGGCTCTATACGTTTCTGATTGCCGTGGTGGGATTTATGTTGGGACTGGAAGTCGCGACATACTTTGGAGCCGATACGCTGTCCGAAAGCGCCCGTGCTACCACAGCGCTCATCGCGGGGACCATTGGGGTGTTACTGATCCGCTACATTCAGGGGGCAGCTATCATCGTTGGCGGCGCACTGGGCGGCGCCTACGTGGGGCTTAGCATGGCAAGCCTCGTCAGCGCTGCTTTGAAGGCTCATCTGAAGATCAAGCTTCCCATGGCGGATGCGATATCGAGCTCCAGTCAATGGCTCGGTCCCGTCATTGCAGTACTGGCAGGCGCGGCTATCGGCACGGTTCTGCTCTGGTACTTTTTCGACTGGTCCGTCATTCTGCTCAGCAGCGCATGCGGCGCTTTCATTATTGTGGATGTGCTCCACTTTTCGCCCGGCTTCAAAATCATGATGGTGCTGACGCTTACCGCTACTGGTACCTACGTGCAAGGCATGCGCATGCTGAATCTTTGCAGCACATGCCTTGCGGAAGCCGAGACGTAACGCGAGCAACTACTCTGATCCAGTAGTACAGATTAAATACTTACAGAGCTTATTCTCCAACTCAAGCGGTAATGGCCAAGCCTCACTTCGACTTCTCGGCCTGCGGGGACGATATCGCAAAATCCGGCAGAGCTGTACTAACCCAGCTGACAGTCCCTGTCCGCAAGTCACACTCAAATGTGGCGCAAAGCCCTCTGTAAAAACGTTGCGCCGAACCTAGTTTACCTGCCTGGAACTGGAAGCGATTTCCATCCACCCAGTGCAGAAAGCGGTGCCAGGCCTGTGCCGGCTTGTCCGAATCCCCCGTGGCAACACGCACGCCATAACTCTTCGACTGTGTCTCCACATGCGAAAGAGCTCCGGGCAATTCGGATGCCTTGTAGGCGATATAACCCTTGTAGAGGCCTGCCGGCATCACAAGCCATTCTCCATCTGGTGACCAGCCGGGAATCTGAATACTTTGAATTCCCGCCACAGCCTCTCGGGAAACGGGAAAGCGCGTTTGTCCGTCTGGTGAAACTCCGCTGAGCTTTACGAGCGTGACTTCCTCCATCCAGATATTGGAAGGAGTAGACCTGTCAGGTCTTCCAATCATGCAGCCAGCATATTCAAGCTTGAACTGATGCGTGGTGTTGAGCCATTCCTGCTTTAATGGCGTTAGCAGGCTGACGTTACCGGGCCCTAGTTTTTCCGTGAGCGTCTGGACATGTGTTTCCGGGTGAAAAGGCGGCCACTCGTATATGGATGCGGCGAGCGCTATTGCACCCATTATTGCGCAGCCAATCGTGAATGCTAACAGCAAAATACCGACTGCACATGAAAGGGTAGCTCCACAGCCTTCCAGTCGTTCTTTTATGTTAGAGTGCCAGTCCACTCTGTAAACATATAGAATATGCGTCACGATGGCTACGGGAAATATACGGCGGTAACTGGTTGTGTGCACGATTTGCTGTCGAGGTGAACTTGGCTGCTTACGTTTTCAAAGCCTCAACAGTGCGGCAAAAATCGCATAAGTTCCGAATTGCGCCCCGGGCGACATCTGGCATTTTGGCTGTGATTTGTCGCGGCACCAGTGTGACGCTGGGCTCTGTATCTCCTCACCTCTCATTGCTCAGCGTCGCTTTTGTTATGTGCCCGACCAACGCCTTACTCACCGACAATGCCCGCTATTGATAAACCGCTTAGCGAACTCCTGATCTACCCGGGAACCAATCCGCGCCCGACCGATTTCGACACCTACTGGGATGAATCCCTGGCCGAGCTCGACAAGCACGACGCCCAGGTAACCCTGACGCCGAACCCTTTTCTGAAGACTCGCAACGCCGAGTGCTTCGACCTGACCTTTACTGGCATCGGCGGCGCCCGAGTCTACGCCAAGTACCTGCGCCCGAAGAATATTGCCACCGGGAAGAAAGTGCCCGCCGTTGTGCAGTTCCACGGCTACTCCGGATCGTCTGGCGACTGGGCTGATAAGCTGAACCTGGTCAACGAAGGCTTTGCTGTCGCTGCCATGGATGTGCGCGGTCAAGGTGGACGAAGCGAGGACAACCTGGCGATTCAGGGCAATACGTTGCGGGGCCATATCATCCGCGGTCTCGATGACCCAGATCCCAGGAAGCTGTTCTTCCGGTACGTCTATCTGGATTGCGCTCTGCTTGCGCGCATTGTCATGGGCCTGGACGAAGTGGATGCGGAGCGTGTGGCGGCCATGGGCGGCAGTCAGGGCGGCGCGCTCACCATAGCATGCGTGGCGCTGGAGCCTCGCGTCAAGTTTGCCGCGCCGGTCTTCCCCTTCCTGTGCGACTACAAGCGTGTATGGGACATGGACCTGGCTAAAGACGCCTACGCAGAGCTGAAGGAGTTCTTCCGCCACTTCGACCCCCGCCACGAGCGCGAACTCGAGATTTTCACGAAGCTGGGCTACATCGACCTGCAGTACCTGGCCCCGCGCATCAAAGCCACAACCCTGATGGCCGTCGGCCTCATGGACACGATCTGCCCGCCGTCCACGCAGTTCGCCATGTACAACAAAATCACAGCCCCTAAAGATCTGATCATCTACCCCGACTTCGGCCACGAGGGCCTGCCGGGCTGCAATGATCGGATTTTCAACTTTATTGTGAGTAATCTGGCTGGGTACTCGATCTGATGTAGTACGTCTTTTGCACTGGAGGTGCAATGCAATTTAGCCCAGGGAGGAGGTCTGCCGAAACCCTGGGTAAACTTAATAATCGGTATGCGTCCTGTAAGGACGCTGCCTATGTAAATCGAATCTAAGAATCAATCTAACAGATATTCTTTATTGTAATTGACTTCATGTCTTTGGAGCAGAGCCCGATACTCTTCTTCAAAGGTTAGAGTCTTATGATGCATCTCCTGACTTTTGATATAAGAAATTACATTCTTGGTACGAGACTGACTCACTGAAAATGCAGCATATCCCCCCTGCCAATAGAATCTTGAAAAAGCCGTCTTTTGCTGTTTCAGCCATTTTGATGAAGAATTTTTGCAGAATTTGGCAACATTAGAAATGCTTAGTGTACGCGATAATCCAAACAATAGATGAATGTGATTCTCCGTGCCGCCTATTTGCAGTGTTGGACATTTTTCTCCACCTAAAACACCTGCAAGGTAGGCGTAAAGCTTTGGCTGCATTTCCGGCTCAATTAATGGGGCGCGGTTCTTTGTACTGAAAACCAGATGAATCCAGATTTGCGATAAGGATTGTGACAAGAAATTATATGGATCATTTTGACTTCGTTCCGTCAACTTATAGTTGCAGCGTCCTTACAGGACGCTGCCTTTCTATTATCTTTACCCAGGGTTCCGTCAGAACTGCACCCTGGGCTAAATTGCATTGCACCTCCGGTGCAAAAGAGAACGACTTGCATCTGGATCGGCGCATCTATGACCCTATTAAAGGTTTAGGTACTTCCAACGACTGCCGTTTCAAGAACATCACGCTGCGGACTTGTAAGGGCTTGATCTGTTTGGCGCATGACATGCAGGCGTAAAGTCACTATATTGAGATCGAAGATTTCCGGGTGCCGGTGCGCTCCATTGCCCGCAAAACCCGGAGCGTGCTACGTTCCATTCCCATGCA
>JBGGNE010000265.1:0-9546 GCA_041287705.1 Methylacidiphilales bacterium
TGCGCCTGCGCCGGCTCCCTTTCCCGCACCAGTTCCGGTCCAGGTGCCACAACCCGTGGTGGCCAGAGCAAGCGCGCCGGCTCCCCAGGTCCAGGCACAACCTCAGCCTGTTGCGGCTGTCGCCGTGCCGCGGCCTGTGGCGGTTGCAACTCCTTCCGTTGCCGCGGCAGCTCCTGCTCCGGTTGCCATACCTGCGCCCGTTGCAACACCGGCCCCCGCACCTGCTCCAGTGCCTCAGCCTGCTGTCGCCCGAGTTTCCACCCCCACGCCCGCTCCGACTCCGCAGCCTGTGGCTGTACCGCAGCCCGTTGCAATCGCCGCCCCAACTGTAGCAGCTACACCCGCACCCGTCCCGACAGCAGCGCCTGCACCGCGTCCCGTCGCTGTCGCAACTCCGACCGTGTCGGCTCCGTCCGTAGCAGCACCGGAGGTTTCTGCGCCGCAGCCCGTGGCTGTTCCGCAACCCGTAGCCGCGCCCAGGGTTGTGGCAAAAGTTCAGACACCCGCGCCTGTCGCGGTTCCAGAACCAGTTGCCGAACCCGCACTCGCGCCCGCACCGGTTCCTGTTTCCGTCCCCGTTTCCGTTCCGACACCGGTCGCAGTACCTGCGCCCGTCCAGGCCCGCGTTGCCGCGCCCACGGTCAAGCCCGCCCAGCCTCAGCCCGAGCCGGCTCCTGCGGCAGCACCGGAGCCAGAGCCCGAACCAGCCCCGGCACCACGCGTTGCAGCAGCAGCCGCTCCCGCATTCCCACCTCCTGCCTACAAGGCTGCTCCCGCCCCTGAGCCAGAGCCGGAACCCGCTCCTGCCCCCAAACCCGCGGTCCAGGCTCCCACCCAGCCCCCTGTTGTGGCAGCCTCCGAAGTGCGCGCCGTACAGGCACCCACGGCACAGTCCAAAGTGCAGGCGCCTGTCGTTGCGCCTCCCAAGGTTACACCTAACCTGGCGCCTCAGGCTGTGGCTGCGCCGACAGTCGCCGCGCCCACCGTGCAGCCGCCTGCGCCCGGTCAGGTGCGCGTTCAGGCTCCCCAGCAGGTGCAGGCACCTACCTCCGTGCCCGCTTCGCGCCAGCCTGCCGTGGCTGTGCCCATATCCGCCCAGGCCACCGGTGGAATGCCGCGCGTTTCCGGCGGCCCTGCGGTCAAGGCCGTCGCATCGCTGGAAGGCGCAAGCTTTCCGCCCTATAGCGTCACCAAGCGCATTGGTCCCGATCGCTGGGGCGAATGTTATGAAGCTACGGATACCGGCGTGAAGCGCCCCGTATTCCTCACCGTCCTGAAGCACGGTGCCACGCCCGAGGAAGTCTCCACTTTCCGCAACGTCGCCAGCAGCATGGCGCGCGCTGGTCACCCCAACGTCACCGCCGTGTACGCCGCGGGCGAGAAAGATGGCCGCCACTACTTCGCACGCGAAAAGTGGATCGCCAGCTCCCTGCAGGACATGATCCATGGCGCCAAGAAGATCGAGCCCCGTGTCGCCGCACGCGTGCTCTACACCGTCACCACGGTGCTCCTCTTCTGGGACAAATACAAATTCACTCACCCCGTCCTTACTGCCAATGACGTGACCGTGGCCGAAAACGGCGTCATCAAGCTCACCAACGTTGTTGATCCCGCCATCGGCGGCACCGAGAAAGAGCTGAGCCTGCAGCCTCTGGCCAACGCGCTGAAACAGCTGCTGCCTCCGCTGGATAAAGTACCGCCGCGCGTCAAGAATCTGCTCGCCCAGGCCTCATCCGCTTCCCCCAATCTCGCGGAGATCTCCGCCGAAGCCCAGGCCACCGATATCGATCTGGCCCCGAAGCGTGACGTCGCCGTCAGCAAGGAGCACCAGATTACCGAGGAGCTGCTGCGCCGGGAAGCTCAGAAGGCCAAGACGACGCAGTACATCTACATCGGCGCCGCAGTTGTGCTGGTGCTTGGTATCGCCGCGTTCTTCTTTGGCCGCGACCTGATGGAGAGCCCGCCCGATACGAACACCATGGTCCAGATCCCCGCAGGGCCGTTCCTCTATCAGAAGTCCTCCACGGAAACGCTGCCGGAGTTCTGGATCGACAAGTATGAGGTTACCATCCAGCAGTACAACGTCTTCCTGAAATGGACGCAGAATTCGGATAATGATGTCTCCACCATCACGCACCCGGATGACAAGCGTACCAGCACCAAGTTCGTACCGCTGTTCTGGAATGAAATTATCGGCTGCGTCAACTATGGCCGCACTTTCCGCGGTCAGAAGCTGACGCTCTACACGCCTATCTTTAACATCACCTACTACGACGCATGGAGCTACGCCAGATGGGCCGGCAAGCGTCTGCCCACCGAGAAGGAATGGGAGAAGGCTGCCCGCGGCGATAAGGGTCGCCTCTACCCCTGGGGCAACGAGTGGGAAGCCAGCTATGCCAATACGGGCACAGACGCTCAACTGACCGAATTCGAAGGCAAGGCCGACGGCTTCGTCGGTCCAAACCCCGTGGACGCAATGCCGAAGGACAGAAGTCAGTACGGCGTCATCGGCATGGAAGGCAATGTGTCGGAGTGGACGGATACGTTTGATGCGTATTATAAGAGCAAATCCATGCAGGTGCCTATTATCCGCGGCAGCAACTACGGCAATTACAACTCCAAGACCAAGAGCGAGGAGATGTATAAGCTGACATTCCGTAACAACATGCTGATGCCCGAAGGTGAAGTGGGTGCCCGTGCCATGCAGGTCTACGTGGGCTTCCGCTGTGCCAGTGATAAAGAAGTCCGTAAGGATAAGAAGTAACCTGCAAGCCAACATTGACGTTGGATCCTGTTGCCGACTGCCCCGCCAGGGGCTTTCGGCGGGGATGTGAAGGTGGGGCAGTTCTGGAATAAGAAATGGGGAACAAAACCAGATGAGTGCCGCATGCCCTTAGCGCCTTAAATCACAACCTCAACAAAACGCACCCCTAAATTCCGTGTCCGACACACACTTCCCCTCTTATTCCCAGCGCATTCCCTCGAAGTGCCGCCAAACACAGGTTTCGGCATCGGGGCCGATAGAGCAGACTTGTGGTTAAGGGTTTGTTAAGGAGAGGCAAACCATCTCATTTATCGAGATTAAGAATGTTACGCCAAAGGCGACTTGTCTCTTGTCTTAGAGGACAATCTCCGTCTAGTATAGGCGCGCTGCGTTAAACAACGCTTTGTTAATTAACCAGCCCAACGTCGGCTAAACGCAATGAAACGGCATGCATGCGCAGAGCAGACCGATAGCTACAATCAACCCCCGAGGCTGCAAAGTCAGCACGCAAAAAGCGACCGAATGTCGCGGCCTTCCGACTCACCTTGGACTGGATTTGGATCCGATGAATCGGATACTTCGGCTTCTACAAAAAATATCGGCTCAAACACAGCACTACTTTACGCCCATTTCGAAGGTACCTGTAATTTACCGACTTCTGGATGATTTGAACGGATGAGAGTCGAGAAAATCTTAGTGGTGGACGACGACAGCGATCTGCGCCATACGCTCGCCGAGCTTCTGCGTCGGCAGGGCTACACGGTGCTGGGGACGAGTTCTGCCCGGCAGGCGGAGGAAGCCATTCAGAGCGAGCAATTCGACCTCATGCTCGTCGACCTCAAACTGGGCGACGGCAGCGGTCTTGAGTTCCTGCGAAACGCAAAACGCCAGTTCCCCCGTACCCAGGGCGTGCTGATGACCGGCTATGCCACCATGGAGACCGCGGTTGAAGCCATCCGTATCGGCCTCTTCGATTACCTGCCCAAACCCATCCTGCCTGGCTACCTGGAACTCTGCCTCAAACGCCTGGAATCCTTTCACCAGCTCGAAAGCGAAAACAGCTACCTGCGCCAGGAACAGGAGCCCGAGCAGATGCAGGACGTTGTGTGGGGCAAAAGCTCCCTGATGCAGGAAATCCTGGAACTCGTAAAAAAGGTGGCGCAAACGCAGGTCACCGTTCTCATCCAGGGCGAAAGCGGCACCGGCAAAGAGCTGGTGGCGCACGGCATCCGCAGCTACAGCCCGCGCGCCAGCAAACCGTTTGTCAAAGTCAACTGCGCAGCCGTGCCCGAGACTCTGCTGGAGAGCGAATTCTTTGGCCACGAAAAGGGCGCCTTCACCGGCGCGCTTACCAAACGCGAAGGCCGCTTCGAAACCGCCAACGGCGGCACACTGCTGCTGGACGAAATCGCCGAAATCCCGCTCAGCCTTCAGGTCAAGCTTCTCCGCGTTCTGCAGGAGCGCGAGTTCGAGCGCGTGGGCGGCAACAAAACGATCAAGGTAGACGTCCGCATTATCGCCAGTACCAACCGCGACCTCCTGGAGGAAGTCAAACTCGGCCGCTTCCGCGAAGATCTTTATTACCGGCTCAACGTCGTCCCTGTAAGCATTCCGCCTCTGCGTCTGCGCGGGTCGGACCTTGACGATCTGGCTAACTTCTTTCTGCTGCAGTTCTCCCGCAAGCACGGCAAGGACATCAAAGGCCTGACCACCAGCGCCGCGGAGAAACTGCGCTCCTACCGCTGGCCCGGCAACGTCCGCGAGTTGCGCAATCTCGTTGAGCGCGCCGTTATCCTGGCCCCGCCCGGCCAGTATATCGACGTCCCCGAATTCGCCCTGCCTGAAGCCGAAAGCGCCCAGCCCAAGCAGTGGATGATGAATGGCACCCTCCCCACTCTGGACCAGATGGAGCGCCGTCTTATTGCCAATACACTGGTCTACACGCGCAACAACAAAACGCGCGCCGCCCAAAAGCTCGGCATCAGCCTCCGCACGCTCCGCAACAAACTCCGCGCCTACCGCGAAAGCGGCATGAACGTCGACCAGCCGGATACGTGGAATAATTTGTAGCGCCGGGATAACGCATAGTTATCCACCGGAAGGGTCGCATTACATTCTTTCGAGATTCTTTTGATATCCCGCTTTGAGGTCCCGGTATCGGAATCCCTCGTTAAGCAGTCCTTTGCCCTGTCTGCTGAGGCTCCGTACTGTTGCTGATGTGTTTCCGTAAGCTTCGTACTGTGCAAGGCAGGACAGAGAACCGGTGCTGTCGGTGCGGGCAATAATGTCGCCTCGCTTAGTTGCTTGCATGCGCATTGCTGCACGGAAGTCAGATACTGACACTGTGCAAGCGCTTGCGCAAAGTTCATTTTGCAAAGATATAAGGGTCTGCAAAAATCGCAATTGCTCCGCCAAACGCCGTAGGTTTCTCCCGTATATACTGACTGAACGGAGACCTCCACGAGTTTCCGCATTTCCGATGAACAAATCCCTTTCAGGCATTATTGCTACGAAACTCCTCCTTGCACTGATGATACTGGGCGGTGCTTCTGTGATCCTCTGTACGGCTCACGCGCAGGCCCAGCCCTATACTCCGACAACTACCCTGTTTATGAACCCAGACAAGCCGCTGGAGGAGCGCGTAACGGATCTCATCTCCAGACTCACGCTGGAGGAGAAAGCGATGCTGCTGAATCACCGGGGAACCGAAGTGGAGCGCTTTCATATCCTTTCCGACAATTGGAACCAGTGCCTGCATGGAGTGCGATGGACAAGCCCTACAACGCTGTATCCGATTCCAACAGCTATGGCGGCGACATGGAACCCGCCCCTCGTGCACCAGGTGGCGGACGCGACGTCAGACGAAGCGCGGGCCATCTATAATGCCTGGCACGACGATCCTTCATTCAAGGGAAACAAGAGCGGCCTCATCTACCGCTCGCCTGTCATTAACATCCTGCGTAACCCCTACTGGGGACGTAACAGCGAAGCATGGACGGAGGATCCCTACCTGTGCGGAAGGATGGCTGTAGCATTTATCCAGGGGCTGCAGGGCAACGATCCCCGTTATCTCAAACTGGCATCCACTCCAAAGCACTTTGCCGTGAACAACGTGGAAGAAAACCGTCAGAAGCTCTCCGCAGCCGTAAGCGAGCGCATGCTTCACGAGTATTGGCTGCCCCATTTTCGAGACGCGATAGTGGAGGGCAAAGCGCGCTCCGTCATGGCGTCATACAATCAGATCAACGGCGTTCACAATGTTTACAATCATCATCTGCTTACCAAAATCCTGAAGCAGGACTGGGGCTTCGACGGCTTCGTCGTATCCGATCTCGGCGGCGTGCATGACCGGGAAATGGTGGTGAAATCCGTCAACGCCGGATGCGACTTCTCCGATAAAGAGTTCATGCAATTTATCCCCGCAGCGGTTCGCGCCGGGGAAATTACCGAAGAGAGGCTTAATGAAGCACTCGCCCGCGTGTTACGTGTACGCTTTCGCCTCGGCGAATTTGATCCGGCCGATCGTGTCCCCTGGCGTAAGATACCCATGAGTGTCGTGTGCTCCCCGCAGCATCGGGATCTCTCCCTTCAGGTTTCCCGGCAATCCATTGTGCTGCTGAAAAACGCAGATAATCTGCTCCCTCTCGATCGCGCCAGCATAAAAAAACTTGCTGTAATCGGGCCGCTGGCCAACAGACTAATTGAGGGCGATGGCAGCTACATTGGCGCTCCGAATCGCAAAACCGTCAGCATTCTGCAGGGAATCAGGGATCGAGCGCCTGGTATTGAAGTTGTGTTCGACGGCTCAGGCATTATTTCCCCAAAGAAAACGAAAGACTCGCCCGAAGCACCATCTGTCGACACCACCGATCCATTCCTCAGGGCAGTGGAGCTCGCGAAAAGCGCGGACGCTGCAATTGTTTGCGTGGGTACCGATTTATCTGTGGAGATGGAGGGCCGGGATCGCAAGACTCTTGCGCTGCCAGGTAATCAGCAGCGACTCGTTGAAGCAGTGATGGCCGCCAATCCGCGCACCATCGTGGTACTTATTAACGCGGGGCCGCTTACCATTCCCTGGATAAAAGAGCATGTCCCTTCCATTCTGTCGGCGTGGTGGAGCGGCGAGGAGCAGGGTCATGCCGTGGCCGACGTGCTCTTTGGCGACGTAAACCCTGGCGGTCATCTGCCCTACACCGTTTACGCCTCCGAAGCGCAGGTACCGCCCCAGGACGAGTACGATATCTCCAAAGGCTTTACCTACATGTATCTGAAGGGAGAAGCCCTTTTCCCCTTTGGCCATGGCTTAAGCTACACCACATTTGTTTACTCGGATCTCCACCTCTCCCACACTACCGCTCAGGATGGTGACAGCATTACCGCCACGCTGAAAGTTTCCAATACAGGCACGCGAGATGGCGACGAAGTAGTGCAGATCTATGTGCAGGAGCCCGCCGGCAACGTGGTAAAGCCTCAGAAGCGACTCGTTGGTTTCAAACGCATCTCAATCAAGGCCGGCACACAGGAGACCGTTTCCATCCCCGTAGAAGTAGCGCGCATGCGCTACTGGAATGAATCCACGCACGCCTTCGTTGCCGAGCCAGGAAAATATGAGCTAAAGGCGGGCTCATCCTCGTCCAATCTGCCACTAAGCGCTTCCTTCAGTATACCTCGCTAAAGCCACAGAGTACTGCTGAGGCTTGCTACCCAGCAGAATGAATGTGTGAGACCACTTCCCACGCTATGGGCAATTAGCGCTGGGAAATGGTCTGAGTTATTGTGTTTCGATCGATCGAAAAAGTCAGATCCCCCAGCGGGAGGTGAAAGGCCAGTATACAAATAGTGGTGTGCCGACTTCCGACACTTCGGGTACGCTCCAATATTCGACTGATCGACTGATAGAGCCGGGGTGAGCGCAGAATCTTGACCGGCTGGGGAAGATCTCCCCTGCCGAAAAGCCGTCACTTCTCAAGTTTCCTGTGTAACAGCTTTTGGGCTATGCATAGAAAGTGATATTTTTATGATCGGCATTTAAGCGTATGGCTAAACGTTGCCTTCTTGTGTAGGCGTCCCGCACCGGAATCTCTTCTGGCCATGATGCCGAGCAGCGCGTCAGCTCGCCCGATGGCACGATCTCCGTGATTGTGAACGCAGGCGATTCGCTCCAGTGAACCAATCCCATCGCCCTCAAACGCGCCGATTCGCACGTCTACCTGCACGCCGATGATTCCGGCCTCCTTCTCGTTCACTAAACCCTTATGAGGATGTCCCACGTTTCCCCGGTCATCCGCCTGCGCGACTCTCGCGGCCCTCGTTTTCGTTGCCGGCCCCACCGAAAGTGCCGCTGCCCCGTCCGCGCCTCCGTCCGAACTGACCATTTCATGTTTAAAATAATTCCGATCTTGTTTGCCTTCCTGTTCGCCACCTCCGGTCAGGCCGAACCGCCCGCCGGCTCTGTCGAGACCTCGCCTCCAGCCAACGCCATGGCCAAAGAAAACGCCTCCGTGCTCGACCTCGTCATCATCGGCGATGCGGCCTCGGAGCGCGCCCATGACTTGTCGGCGGAGCAAAGCGAAAGCGGACGTGGCGCGAAATATACGTGGCGCGATGCCGCCCCGAACGGAGCCTTTTCCTACGTGCTCGTACTCCCGACCACCCCAAAGCCCACCCTGATCTGCACCTACTGGGGAAGCGACCGCGACCGCACCTTCGATGTCGTGGTCAATGGCGTTGTCGTCGCCACGCAAACCCTCGACGGCCGCCAGCTAGGCCAAGCGATCGAGGTCGCTTACCCCCTTCCGCCCGAGTCGCTCACTGGTCAGCAAAATCTCACGGTGCGCTTCCAAGGCACAGGTAAAGGCCGAGCCGGCGGACTCCTCGCACTCCGCCTCGAACCGACCCGCCCTTAACCCGATTCCATCACCCATTTTCGACCCTCGCCCCTTCTCCCCATGCGTATCCTCACACTCCTCACCGCCTCCGCCCTGCTGGCATCCATCGCGTCCGCAGACGACACCCTGCCGCCGATGCCGCCTTTCCCGGCCATGCCCGCCGCCCAACCCGTGGACACCGTGCCGATGGCCGACTCCAGGTCCGCGCCGGAAGTTAAACTCGACCTTCCCATCACCCCCGGACCCTACGCGCCAACTTGGGAATCCATCGAGAAAAACTACCCCGGCACCCCCGCGTGGCTGCGCGAGGCCAAATTCGGCATCTGGGTTCACTTTGGCCCGCAGGCCGCCGGCAAGAGCGGCGACTGGTATGCCCGCAACCTCTACAAGCCCGGCTCCATCGCTTATAATAACCACCTCGCGAACTACGGCCATCCGTCAGAAGTCGGTTACAAGGAGGTCCTGCGCGACTGGAATCCCACCAAGCTCGATCCCGCCAAACTCGTCTCTCTCTACAAAGACGCCGGCGCCCGCTACCTCATCATCCAAGGCGTCCACCACGATGAGTTCGATATGTGGGACTCCAAGTATCAGCCGTGGAACTCCACCCGTCTCGGCCCCAAACGCGACCTTCTCGGCGAATGGACTAAGGCCGCCCGTGCCGCCGACATCCGCTTTGGCGTCACCTTCCACCACGAATATTCCTGGTGGTGGTGGCAGACCGCCTTCGGCGCCGACGGTCCCAAGGGTCCCAAACCCGGCGTCCCCTACGACGGCCACCTCACCCTCGCCGATGGCAAGGGCAAGTGGTGGGAAGGCCTCGACCCACGACTCCTCTACGGCGTCGATCTCCGCGAATACAAAGGCGTCGTCAAAGCCTCCAACACCGGCTGG
>JBGGNE010000266.1:0-18918 GCA_041287705.1 Methylacidiphilales bacterium
GGTTCAATTAGATCGCCGCGTTGTGTAACCCGGCCCAGCTTATTTCCGATAGTTCAAGAAAAATTAAGTTTGGGCTGGACGCCAAGCTGGCTAATGTATCCACACCGTTTTCCCGTTTTTTCTTCTCCCATAACCGCCTGCCGACGTGCCTGCTTCTTCCTCCTCCCCCTCTTCCGCTTCGCCCGCAGCCGCTGTTCCGGCGGCGTGGAGCCCGCGTTATATCGCGGCGCTTGTCATTGGCATCCTCGTCTCACTGCACCTTACCGTCATCACGCTCGCGCTGGCTACCATACTCGTCTTTATGGGTACTATAGCCCAGGTGGAGATGGGGCTGTATGGCGCGTTGCAGAAATACTTTCAGTGCTTCTTTGTGATGTGGCAGGTGCCGGGCACGGAGTTTGAGATCCCGATATTTCCCGGCGGCTACCTTATTGGGAGCGTGCTTTTGATGAATCTCATCTGCTCGCACTTCTACCGGTTCAGGTTTTCCTGGAGCAAGCTGGGGATCTGGCTGACCCACTTCGGGCTTATTGTCATGCTGGCCGGCGGCCTGATGACGGACCTCTTCTCCGTGGAAAGCTTTCTTTCGCTGGATCTCAACCAAAGCAAGAACTATACGGAAAGTCATCGCCAGGCAGAGCTCGCCCTTATCGATACAACCGATTCCAAATCTGACACCGTCTACACGGTGCCGCAGACATGGCTGGAGCCCGGCCGCACGATCGATGACCCGCGTCTGCCCGTGAAACTTCGCGTCAATCAGTACTATCCCAACATAGGCCTGAACGCCAGAAGCGCCGATAATTCCCCGCCTCCCGGCACTCCGCCGCTTGATGGTCTTGGAGAGCGACTGGCCTGGAAAGGCATTCCGGAAAGCAACCGCATCGAAAGGCCGAACCGCGCCGCAGCTGTTATTGAGGTGCTTCCGTCCGGGTCCGCCGGGACTTCCGTTCCTCGTATTGGCGCATGGTTTGTGGCCGATGGCCTTCCCGGACAGGAACTGAAGGTGGGCGACAAGACCTACAAAATTGTGATGCGCCCGAAGCGCTATTACAAGTCCTACAGTATGACGCTGACCAAGTTCACTTTCGACCGCTATGCGGGTACGGAGATTCCCAAGAACTTCGCCAGCACGGTGCGCATTACCAATCCGGAGCATCATGAGGAAGACCGAAACGTGCTGATCTACATGAACAATCCGCTCCGCTACATGGGCGAGACGTTCTACCAGAACAGCGTCAGCAATGAAGAAAAGACCTCAATCCTGCAGGTGGTGCGCAATCCCAACTGGCTGCTGCCCTACATCTCCTGTGGCATGATGACGATCGGGATGCTGCTGCAGTTCGGCACCCATCTTTCACGCTACCTCTCCAACAAGAAGCGGACGGAGCGTACGGCCAGAGCTTACGAATTTGTTTCCCCATCCGCCACACCCAACTCACTGCTATGAGTTCCTATTTCCCTTCCGAGTTGCCTCCGCGCCCCGCACCGCGCTCCTCTACCGTGGAATTGCTGGGCCGCTGGCTCCCCTATGTGGTGGCCGCGCTGGCCCTGGCTTACATTATTTCCGCAGTGCCGTTGCCCAAAGAGCCGCTTTCCAAGACCGGAGAGAAGTATGATCTGAATGAGGTAGGCCGTCTCCAGATTCTGGTCGATGGGCGTTTCAAACCAGTCGACTCGGTAGCTCGGTTCGCTCTCGTAGCGATGTCGGGACGCCAGCTCTATACCGATAAACCGGCACCAGGCACAACGGAAAATGCCGAAGGCACCACGGAAACCCGCACTCTTCTCCCTGCCGAGTGGCTGCTGAACGTGCTGGCGCGGCCCAGCGTGGCCAACAATTACAAGATCTTCCGCATCAATAATCCGGACATCCTTGGCCTGTTTGGGTGGCAGCAGCAGACGGGCGTCAAGTATTTCTCCTTTAACGATTTAAAGCCATTCCTGAAGCAGATTGACGATGAGAACGCGAAGGTGCAGGAAATCCGCCGCAAGGCCCAGGCGGAAGGACGCCAGCCCAGCGAAGTGGATCTGAAGCCGTTTCAGCGGGACGTGGAGAATCTCTACAAAGTTCTCTATCTCTACCAGCAACTGAAGAACAGCATTATGCCGGAGGATTCCCCCGGCTTTAAGAGGGAGCTGGAGGCTTACGTACAGATTCTGCCGGCAGGCCTGGAAGCTGCGGCGGCCAAGAAACAGGGCCAGCCCTTCGATGAAAAAGCTTTTAACGCTCTGATGCAGTTTATCGCCCGGTTCGACAGTCTGGCGCAGACCTCCAAGCTGAATGTGGCATGGCCGGTGGATGGCGTTACCTCGGAAGAGCACTGGCGCAGTGTCGGTACCAGCCTTACGGAGGATACACCTGTCCTTAATAAAGTGCACCCTGCGGTAGAAGGCTGGACCACCGTACTGGAGGCCTGGAAGCAACAGAACGCCGCCAGCTTTAACGGTGAAGTAATCAAGATGATGAGCATCACAGGTGCCAAGTTTCCCAATATTGCACATAAGTGTGATCTGGAGCAGCGCTTTAACAATTTTGCCCCGTTCTACCTGTGCATGGCGCTGTACACCTTCGCGTTTCTTTTGGCGGCTTGCTCATGGATGGGTTTCAGCGAGCCGCTGCGTCGCTCCGCGGTGCTGCTGCTCTTTCTTACTCTTATCGTGCATACCGCCGGCCTCGTCATCCGGATATATCTGCAGGGGCGGCCGCCGGTGACCAACCTGTACTCTTCAGCCATCTTTATCGGCTGGGCGGCCATCCTGCTGGGCATGTTTATTGAGCTTACCTCGCGTGACGGCATCGGCGCGGCGGCTTCAGCCCTGATCGGTTTCACCACGCTCAGCATTGCGCATTTCCTTAGCCTGGAAGGCGACACGATGATCATGCTGCAGGCGGTGCTGGATACCAACTTCTGGCTGGCCACGCACGTCGTCACCGTCACGATCGGCTATAGCGCCACCTTTCTGGCAGGCTTATTGGCGGTCTTTTACATCATACGCGGCGTCTTTACGAAGACCCTGGATGTGCCGGCGCGAAAGCGCATGGGCGGTATGATGTATGGTGTCATCTGCTTTGCCACGCTGTTCAGTTTCGTGGGTACTGTGCTGGGTGGCATCTGGGCGGATCAGTCCTGGGGTCGCTTCTGGGGCTGGGATCCCAAGGAGAACGGCGCTTTGATGATCGTGCTATGGAACGCAATGATTCTGCATGCGCGCTGGGGAGGGCTTATCCGCGAGCGCGGCATGGCGGTGCTGGCAGTGGCCGGCAATATCATCACGAGCTTCTCGTGGTTTGGGGTTAACATGCTCGGCATCGGGCTGCACAGCTACGGCTTTATGGATTCCGCTCTGTTCTGGCTGGTCGCCTTTGACTGCACGCAGCTTGCAATCATCTTCATCGGCATGTTCCCCTTTGAGGCGTGGCGCAGCTATGAGGCCGAACTGGGCATTGGCCGGGGACCAGGAGTTCCGCGTGGCAGTGGCAATGGACTTTCGCCAAAGCCGGTAAATGCAACGAGCGCCGACGAAGAGAAATCTGAAGCTGTTGTCTACGAAAAGTAGCGGACGTCACATCGTGCTTGACATGGAAGCGCCGCTGCGTTACGCGATAGGACAGGATGAGCCTTTTCGATCGTCAGCCCTCGACTTCTGAGCCGCACAAACAGCCTCGCATTCCCGAGACTGAGCGCGCCTCCTTCACCACGCCCAACTTCACCGGCGCACCCATGGAGGAGAAGCCGAAGGCCGGACAGTTGGACATCATCGTCCATGCGCTGCTGTTTCTTTCGGTAGGGTGCGTGCTGGGCTGGGGAATGTACGAACTGCTTCTTCCCCTGCACAAAGGCCACGTCAAAACTCTGTCGCCGATCTTCTCCTACGTCGCGGCCTTCTACAAGATTGTGGGATTCTGGCCCGCTGTTCTTATTGCGCCCGCGTTGGGTGCTTTCAGTGCTTTCTGCTACTTCTGCAAGCTATTGTCGACTCGGTACAGTTGACTTTTTTCATCTGAAACCTGGAGTCTTTGAGTCTTGGTGGGAAAGAGATTTTTCACCAAGACTCAAAGACTCTCAGGCACAAAGGATTCTCCGAAGAATAACCTATAGGACTTAGCGCACCCTCTTGAGTGCGGCGATTATTGCCCTTGAGCATTAAAGCTCTGCGAAGGCACCACCTTGTAGCTGTTCAGCCACAGGCGGGCTCGCTCGGCGGGGGCAAGACCGGAGTTCTGGCTGTAGAAGATGGAAAACTTCTGGTTGTTACGGAAGCGATCGGGTTTGCGGAAACGGTCGTCGGGGTTATCGCTGGTAGCCAGGCTGGGGTTGTCCGTGTCAGGCTCCGGAGTAGGAGGCTTGGGAGGTACGGGCGGAATGGGATAGACCGCCAGCTTAAAGTTCGCGCCCTGAATGGCATCGGCATCGCCGTACCAGATATCGCTGATGCGACCGCTGCCCAGCGAGTTGAAGGTGCCCAGAATAACCAACTCCGGCGCTACCGCAAACAGGCTGGCTTTGCCGCCAGAGGTGATGGTGCCGAGATTGTAGAAGTACGCCTCGGGGCCAAACTCCGGGCGGGTGGCGTTAACATTGTCAACAATGGCCAGGAACTCGTTGCCAGTATAGATGCTGGTATCGAAGGAGATCAGGATGGAGCGGCCCGCCACCAGCGTCATGTTGCTGCCAAAACTGAGGTTGCCATCGATTTCGATGTCGCCAATCCCTGCCGAAGGCGCGGTAAACCTGCTGGTATCCACAAGCGGCGCACCCGCGACACCAAGAATTCCGCTGGTACCATCAAACCCGGCAACAGCGAAGAAGGAAGCACCCGTGCCGTTGTTGAAGAGCGGCGCATTGATCGTGAGGTTGCCTTTACTAAGCAGGCTGAGCGTGTAGTTGCTCGTGCGGTCAGTCGTGGCGTCGCTGCCATCAATAACGAGGCCGCCACCGGTATTGGTGGAAAGGAGGGTGAAATTGCCACGCTTGAGATTAGCGGCAATGACCTGGGCAAACTGGTTGTTGACTGTGCTAGTTTCGGAAAGGGCGACGCTGTCGTAATCCAGAGTGCCCGTCTGAAACAGCACATCGGCGTTGGTGATTAGATCTGTATTGAAAGTGCGATGGCCAATCCACCAGTTGGCACTGTTACTATTGCCATTGACCAGTGATGTCTCACCGCCTGCGCGGATGATGATCTGCCCGCTGCGAGCACCGTGACTGTCACTCGCGGGATTGGCCCCATGGCCGATCAGAGTGTAGGTCAAAGGTTGACTGCCACCAGCCATGGTGAGGTCTTCCCGCAGCCCGATCGTGATGTTGCCCGCCATGGACGTGCCAACATAGTCAGGAGGAAAGGGTGAAAGAGAGAAATCAAAGGCAAGATCGTGATGTCCCACCTGCACAAAGCTGCCCTCGAACGTGCCGCCCTGGAGATACAGACTGCCTGCATCCAGGGTAATATCACCCTGGATGGAACCAAAGCTGGCGGTTTCTGGATCCAGCAGAAAGCCTTCTCCACCGTGGCCGATAAGCGCGTAGCTGGGGGGATAGCATGGGCATCCGCCACCCGCCACGACAATAATGGAGCTGGAAGCATCAGTGCCGACAACGGAAATATTACCACTGATAGAGCTGGCGATGGGAGCGGGAATGCCGGACAGCGCAAGAGTGCCACCGTGACCGATTTGGACATAGGATCCACCGCGCACAGAGCCCGCGTTCATTTGCAACAGGTTGCTGAAGGTGACACTGATATCACCCTTTAACTCCGGAGCGGCGAGCAGGGAGCCAAATCCCGTGGAGTTATGGCCAATCTGGGCGTAGGTAAGTCCGTCGCTGCCGCCCGTGAGACTGATGGAGGACCCGGTGACAGTAATGTTACCGGACATCAGACTGACTGTTGTCCCGGAGTACCCCCCGCCGCCATGGCCGATCTGGACACCTGCGCTGTCATTGGTTCCGCCAGTCATCGTAACAGCGCCTTCGCCGGTTACGGAAATATTACCGGTGATATCGCCCTTGCCTCCGCAACCGCAGATACCCACCCCAGCGCCACCGCCGTGGCCGATCATGGCAAAGGAATCGTAGCTGTCGCCGCCGGTAATCGTCACTGAACCAGTGTGGGTAACCGTGATATCGCCCCGGATATTAGCGGCAGTTGACTGAAATCCACCGTTGCCAACCATGGCATAGTCAACTGCGGAACCCTGGCCGCCAGTGATGAAGAGGTTGCCTGCCTTGATGATGATGGCACCATCAAAATCGCCAGAGGCAAACGACTCAGCGCCGCCATGGCCGATCTGCGCATAATTCTCACCATAGGATTTGCTGTTAAGGGTCGCGCCTGAAACAGAGACAGATGTGCCGAAAACCGTAATATCCCCCAGCATAAAGAGGTCCACCGCAGACCGATAGCCGCCGTGGCCGATCTGCGCATACGTTCCCGGACCCGCAGCTCCGGTAGTAACAGTGACGCTGCCTGTGGTGGAACTGCCCACGGAGATGTTGCCCGAGAAGAGGTAGTCTGACGTGTTGGAGCCGCCATGACCGATTTGAGCGTAGGATGCGGAACCGGAAGTGGCCTCCACCCTTACGCTTCTGGTGCCATGCAGATTGATGTCACCGCTGACCTGACGCGCGTTGGAATTATCGCCACCGTGTCCGATCTGAGCATAACTGCCCGAGCCATCGACAGCGGTCATTGAAATAGTGGCCGTAGTGGTGCCGAAGATAATGTCGCCCAGAATATCGCCCTCCAGGTGGCTGAACCCGCCGCCATGACCGATCTGCACAAAGCCACCCTCGCCCGTTCCGGATGTCATGGTCACATTGTCAGCCGAAACGAAGATCGGAGTAATGATGTCGGCATTGGCTCCAAAATCGAATCCCCCATGACCAACCATCGCGTAGGTTGAGGTATTGTTGCCGGCAGTCATTTCCAGATTGGGAACGGAGATAAGGATGAGGCCCGTAACACTATCGGCATGCGACGTCAGACCACCATGGCCGATCTGGGTGTAACTATAACTGCTACTGCCTCCCAGCAACCGCACAGCATTGCTTGCATAGACGGTAATGTCCCCGCCGAGCGTGCCATTTTCTGAGTTACGACCGCCATTACCGATCTGGGCATAGCTGCCGCTAGCGTTGCCTGCGAGTAACTGCACGTTATTGACGGCCAGCGCACTGATGTTACCAGTCCGCCCCCTGTAGCCAAGCTGCGCAAACGCAGTATCGGTGGAATTGCTACCCTGCAGGATAACATTGTAACCCTCCACCTGCACCGCACCGTATTGCGAGGTAACGTAGGTTGGAGTGGCGGCCGCTGCATGCCCTATGAATACGGAACCACCGTTGTTGCCATAGTTGGGGAAAGGAGCGCCCGTTCCATACCAGCCCGCTGTCATGGTAATATCGCCGGTGCCGGAATTGAAAACAGGGGCCAGCACCACAATGTCGTCATGGGCCAGAAATGTCAGGGACCGCGCGGAGTTATAGTTAATCTCCTGCTCAATGACGATATCGCCAGGGCGGTTGTTGCCCGTAATACCGGTCTGCAGACCATTTGCCGGATTAAAGAGGGTGCTGGTCTGGATTACCACGTTGTTGTCCTGCGTCGTCAGCAGGTCAATAATGGTATTAACAGAGATTTCCGAATTGCCGGCGGTAGAAGTAAGAAGGCTGTCGGAGGCGGTGCCTGCGTCGGTAATGTTGCTGTCGGTGGCCGTAATTCGGATATTACTCGGATCCAGAAGCAGCGTTCCGCCGCCGGTTCTGACGCCGCCAAAGAATTCAAGGTAGCCATGCGAGCTCACCTCTACATTGCCGCCGGTAATGATGGACGAACCCGGGCCCTGCGCGCTGATATCGCCGTAGAAGCCGGTGGTCTGGTCGCTCCACACGACAACATTGCCGCCCTTGGTACCGCCATCGGCCTTCGTGCTGGATCCTTTCTCTACAAGGGTCACCTTCGCGTTCTTGATCGCGGCGTCTTTGCCCTGGAATCCGCCGCCGATGTTTACCGAACCGCCTTTTGCGTACTTGCTGCCGGCGTCGATCTTCGAAGTCTTCGTCAGCACTACCTTGTCGCCCGTCACGTCAATGCGCCCGCCGTTCTTACCGGGGGTGCCGGATGTGGCAATCAGACTGCCGGAATTCTGGGTCGTGCCGCTCTCCGCGCGCAGGACAATGCGGCCGCCGCTGCGGTCCACTGTTGTGGCGCGAATCACGCCGGTATTATTGACGGCCAGAGCGTATTCATTGCCACCCGCCGCGCGAAGCTCCGCCGCCGTGGCGTGGATGTTGCCGTTATTGGCTACGCTGCCGCTGCCGCCGCGAATATACACGCGCTGCTCACCGCTGGGTTTGATCAGCACTTCGGTGCCGCCGGCCAGATTCACGCTGCCTTTCTTCGCTGAAATACGGCCCTTGTTTTCCACCTGGCGCGCGATCAGCGTCACGTCGCCGTCAGTCGCACGGATCTTGCCGTGGTTGATGACGGAAGCCTTGCTGTTGCCACTGAACGTCATGTCGCCACCGCCGTTAAAGTCCGCGTCACTGACATCGTGCGTGCTGGCCGTGAAGCTGGCCGCATTAATGCGCCCGGATTTGCCGATCACCACGCCGTTCGGATTGACGAGATAGACTTTGCCGTTGGCGTTAAGCGTTCCATTGAGCTGGGATGCGTTGCCGCCCGTTACCCTGTTCAGCGTGGCGGACTGGCTGTTGGGCTGCACGAAGGTCGTCGTTTCACCCTGGCTATTGGAGAAATCGTTCCACTTGATGATCGCGCGCTGGCTGTGCTGATTGATCGTTACGTTACCTGGCGCGCCGGAAATGTTGGCCGACCCGGAAGAAACCGTGCCGCCGGAAGGATTACCCCACATCATGGGGGGCAGCATCATCCAGACGAACATCCACGCCACCATGATCTGACGAAACACCAGGGAGCGAGCAAAGAGCGAGAACATATTGTTTGCCTTAAGTTGTACGACGTAAAGAGCTTGAGCGGTAGGAAGACGAAAGTGGATTGGCTATTCAAACGCGAATCCCCGCAGAAACATCACGGGACTACTTATTACGCATTTAGATAAAAGAAGTGCCCACAGATTGCACAACTTTTCTTGCGTGGCAAATATAATTACGATCGGATTTAAACCATTTGCGGGAAACTTAGGAAAATACAAGAAAAAGGACCACTCGAAGGACAATTAAGGTCTAGAACTTCAATGCGTCTCCCATTAAACAAGAGTTATATCTAATAGAGATTAAACCAAAATAGCCTTCATCCATAAGACCAAGGGAACAAACTTTGTGTTCGATGGGGAATAATTGGGCCAGGACCGCTTTATGGAATTCCGGGCCTGGGATTGTTGAGAAGGCCCATGCGGGGAATTTTGGCAAGCTGAACCGCGTCAAAAACATCCACCAACTGTTGGTAGCGCAAGTCTTTGTCAGCACGGATAAGAACACCCGCGTTGGGATCCTCCGTACGAAATTTTTCCAAAGCAGGGCGGAGCTGTGCAAGCGACATCCGCTGCTTGTCGAACACAATTTGTCCCTGCGCGTCCACCTCCAGCGTCCGGACGCTGCGCGTGGCGCCGCCGGCATCGGTGGAAGTAAGAGGAGCGGGCGACGCAACAGGCAACTGCACGTTCAGACTTTGCTCCAGCAGCGGCGTGGTAATGATGAAGATGATGAGCAGCACAAACGCCAGATCAAGCAATGGCGTCACGTTCAGTTCCGACATCGTGGAGTAGCCGGATTTGTCGGAAAAACGTTTCATATACGGGAGAGATTGATTTGCACTTTAGCACCGTTACGGTGCAAGGCCAGCCGTTAGTGAGATAGTTCCCGAACCGCCGCAGCGCATTCGTACGTCTTCAGATCCGTGCCGTCGGTGGTAACTGCAAATTTCCTTCCGTCCGGGCTGAAGGCGATAGCGCCTGCACGGTTTATCTTCGTTATCTGCTGATTCGCGGAGGAGAGATTGCACAGCACCGCCGTCTTTTCTTTGCGGGAGAAGACTATCATCCAATCTTCCGTGCGGTTCAGATGCGGGATCCGCCAGGCATATGCAGATTCACCGGCGAAATACTTGTTCCATGCGATTTCCGCACGTTGCTTCCCTGTAAGGAAATCATAAACAACCAGGCCAGTGTCGTCTTGAAGCATCGCCTTTCCGTTGTTGGATATACAATTTGCGCGATGTCCTGACTCTTTGGGATCTGTATCCTGTCTTTCAACCACAGTGTTCTTGTGAGAATCTAGTTTCAGATCCACTAGCCGGGCATTTCCCTGGTTATCTTTGGAAAGCATGTACCTGCCATTGGGGCTTAATGCCGAGCCGCGATACTGTAAAATGGACGGTGCTATGGCCGCAGGCGTTGCATCCTTGCTGTTCCATGCACGTAAGACTGCATGATATTCACCCAGCGCATAAACCAGAGTGCCATCCTGGCTAAAAGCGTATGAATATATAGAGATGGGGAAAGTATCTGGAGGCTGCTCTGCATATAGCATCACGTTGCCTGTCACTTCTCCGCTGTCACAATCCATAAGCAGCATTTTGCCTGAGCCACCTGTCACCAGCACCTTCTTTTCGTCCGGGCTGAAAAGCATATCCCATTCAACACGTGTATTCAGGCCGCTCACTCCAGTACCTCTAACCTTCATTGCGGCGACATCCCATAGCTGTACGTCGCCGTTCAGCAGAGTGACGCCAAACAGCCGGCCTCCAGGGCCAAGCCGGCACTCAGTGGAGCCAATACCGTTAAAGACAGGCGATTTATTGATCTGACGTCCTGTTGCGGTGCTCCATGTTGTGACCTGCATGGCAGTGCTGAAAAACAGGCTGTCCTTAACATTGGAGTAATCCGCAGGACAATCCGACGCAACGACAAGCGTCGAGCCATCCTCGCTAAAGACGAACGCTGCCGCCGCATCAGGCGCCTCAATATCGGCACCAAACTTCTGTCCACTTTCCGCATCCCACAGGCGGATATTGCCCCTGTCCGTACAGGTCGCTATTTTCCGACCGTCAGCGCTGTAAACCAGAAGCGGTGTCTGTTTCCATTTGACTAGCGCGAACGCTGTTTCGTGCGGACTCACTATCGCCAGTGAAAAGCACCCTATCAGAACGAGAATTCTTTTCATACGCTTTGCGACTCATTATACATCTCGATAGAAATCCATCAACCTATCGACTACAATGACAAGCAACGGGGTACACAAAGTCAGCTCTGACGAAGAATGGCGCAATCACGTCCTGTGGGTAGATGACCGCCCCCAGAACAACGTCAGTGTGCGCCAGATATTCGAAGCCATGGGAATCCGCTTTACCCTGGCGCTTTCTACGAAAGAAGCTCTTGCGGCAATGGAACACTCGCGGTTTGCCGTCATCATCTCCGATATGGGACGGGAGGAAGGCCCGCGCGAGGGTTACGTGCTGCTTGATCAGCTTCGGGAAATGGGCAATCGCACGCCATTTTTTATCTATGCTTCGTCGAATGCTCCCGAGCATAAGCAGGAAGCGCTGGAGCACGGCGGACAGGGCAGCACTAATCGTCCTCAGGAACTGATCGAGCGAGTGATACGCGCCGTCATCCTGAGACAGACGGCTTAATCAAGCTGCGGAGCTGAAACGGAGAGAAGAACCGGCAGGCAGGCGGGGCAGATGAGGGTGCGAGCGTTTTTTCAAAAAAGATGTAAAAAAGGCATCCCAGCCACCGCAACGTATGCTATAACGATCCAGAGCCTGTAGCCGGATCACGTTCCCCGCAACGGCGCCACCGTCAGCCACAGCGGAGGGCGGGCAACAGGCAGGTCTGCAAGGATTGCTTTCGCAACCGTTCTGTTCTATCCTCCCTTTCAATCTCTCCCCGCCCCCGCCACGCGATGAGCACCAACGAACACCTGCACTTCTTTCAATACCTGCGCAGCCTGGCGCCGGAGTGGCAGGAATCCTTTGATCAACTGGCCGAATCCCGGCACATCCCCGCCGGGGCCAACATTTGCCGTCAGGGCGAGCCCTCCGATGCCGTCTTTATCATCGAGGAAGGCGTGGCTGAGGTACTGCTGGAGAGCGACGACTTTACCCGCCAGCGCCGCGTGGGCTATCTGGCTCCGGGCGATATCTTTGGCGAACTGGGCCTGCTGAACGACGACCCGCGCAGCGCAACCGTGCGCGCCAAGGTGGACGTGCAGGCGCGTCGCCTGGAGCGCGAGGTGTTTCGTGAGTTTCTGGACGATTTGCCCGGCTTCGGCCGCTTCATTTCATGCATGCTGGCCAGCCGGTTCAAGCTGCTGACCGCCGAGGTGAAGTATCAGAGCCACTGTCTGCACCTGCGCGGCAACCTTCCCCTCTTTGATCTGCTGATGGTGTTCCAGACCATTCGCGACAGCAATGCCCAGGGTGAACTGCTGCTGTGGGGCACGGACAACGACCCGCTCGGCGCCTTCTTCTTCAGCGGCAATACCATCCAGAGCGCCAAGCACGGCCAGCTTCGCGGCCCGGAGGCTATCTGGCAGGCCCTGTGTGACAGCTCCGCCAAAGGCACATTCGCCTTCCAGATGATGGCCCAGCCGATGACCGATTTCGAGCCGAGCTGTACCGTCAGCGCCGACCTCACCGATATCCTTATGCAGGGCGCGATGAAACGCGATTACTTTGCCCAGCTTTCCGAGCCCCTGCGCCAGTTGCGCGGCACCATCACCCTGTGGGCTGATGGCCTCGACTGGCCCGACCGCGAAACGCTCCCTGCGGCTGAACGCATCGTCGACGCCCTTAAAGAAGCTCCGCGCCCCGTGGAGGAGGTGTGGAGGGAGTCCCTCGTCTGCTCCCTCACGTTCGGCCAGATCATCGAAGAACTGATCCGTACGCGGCAGATAACCCTGGAAGAGGAAGAAGTCTATCCTCTTGCCGCGCATGCCTAGAGCACGAGAACCTGATACCGACGAAATGCGGATGGATCATGTCTGGCTTTTGCCGTCTTCCGAACGCTCTGATGGTTTAATTCACTGTAATATACGGCACGGCCCATGCGATTAAGTGGAAACATACGCCCCACAGCCAGTTGAGACCAGGACTACATGAAAAAGACTTTCCTCATTGCCTTCATCATTTTCGATCTGATCGTAGTGGCTGCCGCCGTCTATTTCTACCTGAACATTTACCCGCTTCTGGCCAACGACGCACCGGTTCTGGATACCTACAAAGGCGTAGCCGTCTACGACAATGGCCCCGAAATGCTGAAGAGCCACGGCAGGCACTACAGCTGGAGCGGCTATTACTATGGTCAGAAGTGGCAGTGTGTCGAGTACATCAAGCGCTTTTACTTTGACGCCCTTGGCCACCGCATGCCCGACGTGATGGGCCACGCGCGCGATTTCTTTGACAATAATACGGCGCAGGGTGAGGTTAACCCCAAGCGCGATCTGCTTCAGTACCGCAACGGCGATAAAGTCCCGCCTCAGGCCGATGATCTGGTGGTCTCGCAGCTTATCGCCGGCGGCTACGGCCATGTGGCCATCATCACTAAAGTGGAAGGCACCAAGGTCGAAGTCATCCAGCAAAACTGCGGCGAGCACTTCCGCTCTGAACTCGAACTGGTGAAAGACGCCGAGGGCAATTACCACCTGGAAATGTACGGCAAACCCGTTGCCGGCTGGCTGCGGAAGAAGAGTTAAACTGAGACTGAAGCCGGAGGCACAGAGGACGATGCCACGTTAGTCAACACCCGGCCTGCACTTGCCGGGTACGATTGATAGTGGAGCAAATAGTCAGCTTTCTAAACGCGTAAAGATGAGGGTTTCCCATCCGAAACCTGTGTCTTCGTGTCTTGGTAGTGAAAAAATCCTCATCCCAGGCGTTCAAAGGGAATTTGAACCACCAAGACTCCAGGACATCAAGTTTTGGAAGCGGATTTTCCCAGGTTCTCTTTGGTGCTTAATCTTTAAGCGCACCATTTTCCATCACATCCGCTCTTACCGGTAAGTTCCTTTAGACAGGATGTTGGAGTTCAGAACGGCACCGAATATCGCGAAGTCGCTGGTGATGCGATTGTACCTTTCGTAGGCCTGCGTCCTTGCTGAGCCCGCGGGCTGGGTTCCCGAGCCCGAGGTTGGGGGCGCAGCACTCCTGCCTTCAAGGGAGGCAATGTGCTTTTCAATGACGGAGGATCCCGTATCTTTGCCGCTCAGGTTCCTTGTTCCTGTTACACGAACAGGAGTTCGCGACGTCTCCTGAGCCGTCATGCTGGCATCCCGGGGGCGGGTGTAGATCAGCACAACGAGAAAATCGCCTTTTACCTTCATCTCGCCGCTTGTCTGGATGCCATTACTGATTCCAGGATTGATTTGCCGGCTGCCGGCGGCCAGGTAGTCCGTGACCTGCTTTAGCCCCTCGGGGGAAAGCTGGTAGACGCAAAACGTGGCAAGGTGCTCGTCACTGGCCTTGTCGATATGGTTCACCTGGGCGAAGGTGACTTTGGTGTAATTCAGGGAAGAACCCAGCAGGAGTTCCAGAATGCTATCGACACCTGCCGGCGCCTTATCGCCGCCCTTGGAACTCGCCTTGACTTCAAAGTGCGGAATTAACTCCTCCCCTGGCGTAACAGCAGCATCGGCGCTGGTCTTCGTTCGCGGTTTCAATGCATAGGCTGTAAAATGCTGGCACATCGTCTCCGCCGAAACAGGCGCAACAGGTTCATCCTGACCGGGCGCAACGGCCTGACTTTGCGCAGTTGCGACACCTGAAAAGAGCTGTGTGAATGCCGATTCCGCCAATCTCAAATCCCGAAAGACCTGATATTCCACCATCATCTGGTCGTTCGTAGAGCGTGGAGCACCGCCACGTGGTTCGCCCAGTGTAGTTTTGGCAGGTTTATCACCTTTCTCAAGCGACGCCAGTTTCTTGTCCAGATCATCGGACTTTGTTGTGCCGCGTCCAGGCAGGCCCCCGGGCGTTGCAGCGCCTGATCCGCCAAACGGCCTTGTGAGGTTCTCCACCGGAACCGCCAATACAAGTAACACGTCGTCAATCAGCTTATAACGCGAAAAAGAATCCAGCCGTCTAGCCCTGACATCACCAGGCATTCCGCCGGTCGGCCTGAGGGCGGCCTTGACGTCCTCTACGGATGCCCCCTTCAGATGCATGGCATACAGCGATACGATGCGCTCGCCCTTGGACGTATCGACATGAGCAATTTCCACCATGTTAAACTGGTCATACTCCAGCGGTTTGCCGACCAGCTTCACAAGGGCTGCCTCCAGCTCTTTGGCATCCTTTTTATCCGACGAAGAGCTCTTGAGCTTGAAGCGCTGAGCTGTCTCCATGATGTAAGGCGATACCGCATCACGATTCATCGCCGGCCCTCGAGATGTCGGCTGCCTATACGCAGGATTCGGCACCTGCACCATGCTCGGTTTTTCCAGAACCTGCACATAACGATCGCAATACTGCGTCTTTGTATCGACCTGCTGCCCGGCCTGCTTTACCGGCTCAGGATCCGCCCAGATTGAACAGGACGGCAGAACGGCACCCATCAGCATAATGCCGGTGCAGTAAACAGGAATTGCGTGGCGCAGTACTCTTCGTGTGGTAAGTGAACGTGATAGCGTTGGCATGAGAGGAAGGGATAAGAAAATTGGTCTTACAACGTGACAGGAAAATAGTGAAAAAAACGTTAGATCGGCTCTTGCAATTCTCCTATCATCATTATGGGAACAAAGGAACTCGATAGTAATGATAAGTGCCGAAGCTAAAGGGCCAAACTGTTCGGGCGCGACGCTCATATATATCTCTTATAGAGAACAAAACCCTTCGTCTATATTAGATTCAGATAAAGTTATTGTGTAGCTCTATTTTGTTTAGGGGAACGCCTATCAGGATGCTTCGAATTTCATTCTGGCGACAAACTGCTCATAAAACGCGTTAGCTTCCTCCACTCTCTCAGGCAAGGGAACGCTACCTTGATGCCCCAGACAGGCTAAAATCATGATAACCTTCTCCTTTGTGGATATTACATATATTGTAGCTTTTACGTGAGTCGTAGCATAAACACGTGAATTTTCAGTAGAATTTTTTACATAATTTAAGTATTGAAGGCAGAATGTAATCCTGGCCTTGTACCCGGGTATATTGCAAATAGTGGCTGGTAATATGTCTTCCGCAGTTGCTTCTCTTTTCTTTTTCATCTCTAACAGCATATTTATCAGTGTCCTTCTGGATACTTCAGCAGATGGCATATCAACTTCATCCTCCCTTCTGTCAGTAAGGTGCAGAGCGATCTCATGTCCATCGTCATGGCGCAACGCTATCAGTATATCCTTGTCCGAGTTTTTTTGCATTTTCCAGGAATCGGGATAGACAAGAGATAACTCCACACCCGGGGCGATTTTATCTCCACTACTTTTGAAGACATTGGAACGATCTAAATCATTCCACTTCGCCATGGCAGCTTTCCTCCTTTTTTCAACCAGTGCGAGAGTTTCCTCTATATTGACAGCCGGTTGTTTTGGCTCTGATTTAGGAGTAAGACTCGCGACAAAAAAAATGAGCAGCATAATCAGCCCGTAGACTATGGGCCCCCCTACCAGAATGATTATTACGGAGGCCACCGGGCCAAACTGTCGAGGTATACCGCTCATGTTCCTTTGATAGAGATTTCGGGTTACTTCGTCGACTTTAAATTTACAAATAGGTATAGTACAGTTCCGTTTTACTTATGTTCCTCCTACAGGCTGCCACCACTACTCTGATGCAATTGCCTACATTGCCATGGCAGGCAGAGGGCGTTAGCTTGACACCCGGAGGTTTAGAAGCTAAGAGATTTGCTGTGTAAATTGGCGATATCGACTGCTCAGGTGCCATGCCGGTTATTTTATGTCTGCTAAGTGTTTCGGGAAATTCTGAAAATATATGAAAAAGAATGTTGTCGGTAACGGGACGACCAACGATGCAGGTAAAAGCAAGGCTTCACGGACAACTTCTTTTTCGGAGACAACTACGGCAGCGGCGGAGCGGGCTCAACAGCCGGCGGGCGGCGCGGGCGAGGACGATCTCGTTAAGCTGCTGATGGCGCTGACGGCGCTGAAGAAGGGCGATTTTACCGCCAGGCTGCCGTTGAACTGGAACGGTACCGCGGGCAAGATCGCAGACGCTTTCAATGACGTGATAGAGCGCAATGAGCGCATGGCGGCTGAGCTGGCGCGCATGAGCCGCGTCGTAGGTAAGGAAGGCAAGATCAGCCAGCGCGCTTCGATTGGCGAGGTTAGCGGATCGTGGGCGGATTCAATCGACTCCGTTAATGCGTTGGTGAGTGACCTGGTGCACCCGACATCTGAAACCGCACGCGTGATCGGCGCGGTGGCGAAGGGCGATCTGACCCAGACAATGGCGCTGGAGATCGAAGGACGCTAACTGAAGGGCGAGTTCCTGCGCACGGCGAAGACCGTCAACACTATGGTAAACCAGCTCAGCTCATTCGCATCAGAAGTAACGCGTGTGGCCCGCGAAGTGGGCACCGAAGGTAAGCTGGGCGGTCAGGCCAAGGTGAAAGGCGTGGCCGGTACGTGGAAGGATCTTACCGACAACGTGAACTTTATGGCCGGTAACCTGACGTCGCAGGTGCGCAATATTGCTGCGGTGACGACGGCCGTGGCGAAGGGCGATCTTTCCAAGAAGATCACTGTGGACGTTAAGGGCGAAATTCTGGAGCTGAAGAACACCATTAACACGATGGTGGATCAGCTCCGCTCGTTTGCATCTGAAGTAACGCGCGTGGCCCGCGAAGTGGGTACCGAAGGTAAGCTGGGCGGCCAGGCTGAAGTGAAAGGTGTCGCCGGTACCTGGAAGGATCTTACCGATAACGTGAACTCGATGGCACGCAATCTGACAGGTCAGGTGCGCAACATCGCGGCGGTGACGACAGCGGTGGCGACCGGGGATCTGTCGAAGAAGATCACCGTTAACGTTAAGGGCGAGATTCTGGAACTGAAGAACACCATCAACACGATGGTGGATCAGCTCTCATCATTCGCTTCGGAAGTAACGCGCGTCGCCCGCGAAGTGGGTACCGAAGGAAAGCTCGGCGGTCAGGCGGACGTTAAAGGCGTCGCCGGCACGTGGAAGGATCTGACCGATTCGGTGAACTCGATGGCAGGTAACCTTACGGCGCAGGTCCGCAACATCGCCGACGTGACAACCGCCGTGGCCAACGGCAATCTCTCCAAGAAGATCACCGTGGACGTGCGTGGTGAAATCCTGGAGCTCAAGGACACCATCAACACGATGGTGGATCAGCTCCGCTCGTTTGCATCGGAGGTAACGCGCGTGGCCAGCGAAGTGGGCACGGAAGGTAAGCTGGGTGGCCAGGCAACCGTAAAAGGCGTCGCCGGTACGTGGAAGGATCTTACGGATAACGTGAATCTGATGGCGGGCAACCTTACCGCGCAGGTGCGTAATATCGCCGCGGTAACGACCGCAATCGCAAACGGCGATTTGTCGAAAAAGATCACGGTGGACGTAAAGGGCGAAATTCTGGAGATGAAGAACACGATCAACACGCTCGTGGATCAGCTTTCGTCCTTCGCTTCGGAAGTAACGCGCGTCGCCCGCGAGGTGGGCACAGAAGGAAAGCTCGGCGGTCAGGCGGACGTGGAAGGCGTCGCGGGTACGTGGAAGGATCTGACCGATTCGGTGAACTCCATGGCAGGTAACCTTACCGCGCAGGTGCGAAACATCGCCGACGTAACGACCGCCGTGGCGAACGGCAATCTTTCCAAGAAGATCACCGTGGACGTCCGCGGCGAAATCCTCGAGCTCAAGGACACCATCAACACGATGGTGGATCAGCTCAACTCCTTCGCATCGGAGGTAACGCGCGTGGCCCGCGAAGTGGGCACCGAAGGCAAGCTGGGCGGTCAG
>JBGGNE010000267.1:0-14424 GCA_041287705.1 Methylacidiphilales bacterium
GAAAGCATCCTGGGCCACCTCGGCTTCCCCTTTCAGATAGAGGAGACGAAGCGGGGAGAGAGCATTGTGCTCAATATCAACAGCCGCGAGGCAGGACGGCTGATTGGCCGCGACGGCCACACGATTGAAGACCTGCAATACCTGGTCAACCGCCTGCTGCACGGCGTGGAGGACAGCCCCCAGCGCGTAGTGGTGGATGTGGAAGGCTACCGCCAGAAGGGTGAAATCGATTTTATCGTCAATATCCGTGACATGGCCGAGCGCGTTCGGCAGAGCGGTGTGCCGGAAGTATTGCCACCCATGAATTCCTACGATCGCCGTCTGGTGCACCAGGCGCTGGCGGAGGACGTGGACATCACCAGCCGCAGTGAGGACAGCAACGCGCGCATGAAGCAGATCACCATTGAGCTGCGCGGCAAACCGCCCCAGGCCGAGTAGTGCGGCAAGGGTTTGCGCGAAGCGGCTGCGCCTGCAACCATCGCGGCCATGTTCTTCAAGTGTTAAGTGCGGGTTACGCAGGCTGGTATTAGCAGGTTTTGGGAGATGTTGATCGGCCCGGCTGCGCAGGTTGTCGCGCTTTTCACTGGTTTTTCGTTACTTTATTGTTTTCATCCGCTTCCGTTTTTGCTCTTTTGTCCGCTTTGCCATTTCATTTTGCCTTTTATCACAACCGCCCTGCACCGCCCTTCGCTCCTCCTTCTCCCCTTTCTTCTCCCTCAGATTCTGACTGATTGATTTATGCCCAAAGCCCTCATTACCGGTATCACCGGCCAGGACGGTTCGTACCTCGCAGAGCTGCTGCTCTCTAAAGGCTACGAAGTGCATGGCATCATCCGCCGCGCCAGCACTTTCAACACCGAGCGCATCGACCACCTGTACAAAGATCCCCACGTTATCGGGGTGAAGCTGTTCCTGCATTACGGCGATCTTAGCGACAGTGCGTCGCTGACCCGCCTTCTGTACGAGATCAAGCCGGACGAGATCTACAATCTGGGCGCGCAGAGCCACGTCCGCGTCAGCTTCGACGTGCCGGAATATACGGGCGACGTGACGGGCCTCAGCACCGTCCGCATCCTGGAAGCAATCCGCGAGTCGCACATCAAGTGCCGCTTCTACCAGGCCTCCAGCTCCGAAATGTACGGCCTCGTGCAGGCGGTGCCGCAGAGCGAGACCACGCCTTTCTATCCCCGCAGCCCTTACGGCGCCGCCAAGGTTTACTCGTTCTGGATCACCGTTAACTACCGCGAGAGCTACAAGCTGCACGCCAGCAACGGCATCCTGTTCAATCACGAGAGCCCGCGCCGCGGCGAAACGTTTGTTACGCGCAAGATCACCCGCGCCGTCGCCCGCATCAAGGCCGGCCTGCAGAAGGATCTCTACCTGGGCAACCTTGACGCCAAGCGCGACTGGGGCTACGCACCGGAGTACGTGGAAGCCATGTACCTGATGCTGCAGCAGGATAACCCGGACGATTACGTGATCGCGACCGGCGAAACCTACACCGTGCGCCAGTTCCTTGAGGAAGCGTTCGGCTACGCCAACCTGGACTGGAATCAGTACGTGAAGATTGATCCCCGCTATTTCCGTCCCGCGGAAGTGGACCTGCTGATCGGCGACGCCAGCAAGGCCAAGCGCCAGTTGAACTGGGCCCCGAAGACCTCCTTCAAGGAGCTGGTCAACATCATGGTACAGGCCGATATCGATCACCTGGACCGCATGATGACGGGTAAGGAAATCCGCTCGGACGCTTAAGGCTTTACGTTGCACCTGCTTACTAGCGGATGCTTGTGCCAGCACTTGGCATGGGCATCTGCTTTGCCGTTCCCTGATCAGGCCATCTTTGTTTAAATTTAATGGACGGGATGGGCGACATGGACGTTAGTTGACGGCTGAATCTGAATTGGACTGACCTGGTAACTTCCTCTCTATGAGTACTCCCCTTCCCAAGGACGCACGCATTTTTGTCGCCGGACATCGCGGCATGGTCGGCTCGGCCTGCGCGCGGTTCCTGCGCGCTCGCGGCCACCACAACCTGCTGCTGCGCACCCGGCACGAGCTGGATCTGCGCGACCCCAACGCGGTTCGCCGTTTCTACGAGGAGCAGAAGCCGGAGTACGTCATTGTGGCGGCGGCCAAGGTCGGCGGTATCATTGCCAACCGGGATCACCCCGTAGAGTTCCTGCTGCATAACCTGCAGATTCAGAACAACCTTATCAGCTCGGCGTTCGAGTCCGGCGTAAAGAAGCTGCTGTTTCTTGGCAGTTCCTGCATTTACCCGAAGTTCGCGCCCCAGCCCATTCCGGAAAGCGCCCTGCTGACCGGCGCGCTGGAACCTACGAACGAAGCCTATGCGATCGCCAAGATTGCCGGCATCAAGCTATGCCAGGCCTACAGTGCGCAGCACGGCGCCCCGTTCATCAGCGCCATGCCCACGAATCTGTATGGCCCGGAGGATAACTTTGATCTCACTTCCTCACACGTGCTGCCAGCGCTGATCCGCCGCTTTCACGAGGCGAAGGAGCGCGGCGATGATTCCGTAACGCTCTGGGGCACGGGCTCCCCGCGCCGCGAGTTCCTGCATGTGGATGATCTGGCGGAAGCCTGCCTCTTCCTGCTGGAGAACTACGACGCCCCCGATATCGTTAACGTAGGCTGTGGAGACGACGTGACGATCGCCGAACTGGCCGGCATTGTAAAGGACACCGCTGGTTTCGGGGGCGAGATCCGCTGGGATACATCCAAGCCGGACGGCACCCCTCGCAAGCTGATGGATATCGGCAAGATCAAGGCGATGGGCTGGTCCCCGCGTATCGGGCTGAAGGAAGGCATTGCCGGCGCCGCCAAATGGTGGCTGGAACACCGCGAAACGCTGGAGTAACCGGTCTCAGCGCCGGCCTGACGCTGAATCCTGTCCGGCAGATCTGGACCATGGTTTCAGCCAGTGTTAGATTGAAAACGCAGACTTTTAAGAGACAAGCTTCCCAATTCCCCATGCCTCCCGTGCGCCACATTACGTTGCTGGGCATAATGGGCGCCGGAAAAACGAGCGTCGGGCGTGAGCTTGCCCAAATGCTGAACAGGCCGTTTTACGACAGCGACTTCGAGATAGAGCGGCAGATGCACATGACCGTCGCCAGCATCTTTGAGCAAAAGGGAGAGCCCTGGTTTCGGGAGCGCGAAGAATCTGTCATCGCGGACATTGTTGAAGGAGACGAGCCGGTCGTGCTCAGTATAGGCGGCGGCGCCTTCGTCCGTGAAGTCACACGCAAGCTGTTGCTGGAGAAAACTCACACCGTCTACCTGCAGGCATCCCTGCCCTGCCTGCTTTCCCGCCTGCACAGCGGCCATGGCCGCCCTCTGTTGACCGGCATTGATATCAGCCTGAAACTGACCACGCTTCTGGAAGTTCGCGGCCCGCTCTACGACATGGCCGAGTACAAGGTAAACACAGACGATATCTTCCCCAAGCACGTCGCCCGCCGCGTGGCGGATGCTATTGGCGACAAGCTGTAGTCGTGGACAGCTTAGGGTCGTACTGCCAGACTCGGCCAGCAGCGCCGCGGCTATGTGAAGCAGATCAAGGCTTCTGCTGGCGCGCTCTTCGATCAGCCTCCGCAGAAAGGCTTGTTGTTTCATTGAGGTAGAGCGAAACCAAAAAACCCGTGTCTGCATAGGAAATCACCTGTCGCCCCGGTCGCGAATGAAGGCCGAATCTTCCTCTGTCAGCATGCTGCGAGGGTCGTCACCAAAAACCTGACGACGGATTTCCGCAAAGTCCGGCTTCATTCCATTAGGCGTGGAGATCATCGCGGTGATGGGTTTGGCACCGGATGTCTCCTGCTGGACGGCGGCCGGTTCTCCAGTCGGAGCGTCCTCATCCAGAGTTTCCAGCGTGGCGACTACGCGCACGCGCCGCAACCGCATCTCGACAGGCACGGGGGAGATGCAGCGTTCCATCCGCGTCTGTCACAAGAATGGCGGTGATCGAACTCATGCCCACTATACTACCCGGAATGGTGCTGCGAATCAATATCCGCCTGTGCATTCCCGGGAGCCCTGTCCTCTTTGATCCACGGGCGCTGAAGTTTTTGCTGGCAGATGGTTTACAGATGTGGCTACAAAGTGTGTTACGGATGTTGCGAGTCAAATCATAGCTGATTTATGCACCAACATTTACCCGTTTCCAGCCTCGCCTCTCGAATGATCTGCAGAAAGCTTTGGCAAGCTCCGTTTCTCCTTATTCTGGCGTCGATAGTCATTGCCGTCACCATGATGAATGCTCACTGCGAGCCTGCGCCAGCTGCGGATCCGGTAGCTGAGCTTCAGGAGAAACTTACCAAGCTTTTGCCGGCAGACGGTCCCGGAACTTCTATGCTGGTTGCCCGTGATGGAAAGATCATCTTCAGCCAAAGCTACGGCCTTGCCGATCGCGAAAAGAAGGTGCAAGCCACTCCCGAGACTGCGTTTCGAATCGGTTCCGTCACGAAGCAATTCACCGCTGCCGCCATTCTGTATCTCGCGGAAAAGGGCAAGCTCAGTCTCGACGATACCCTGGCGAAGTATTACCCCGCCTACCCTGGCGGTGATAAAATCACGCTGACGCAACTGCTTCATCATACCTCCGGGCTTAGCAACTACACAGGCCGGCCCGATTTCATGTGGCGCGTGGTTAAGCCCACCACTCCCGCAGAGCTTCTGGACTGGTGCCACGCTGACGCACCGGAGTTTCCTCCCGGCGAGCAATTCAGCTACTGCAACACCGGCTACTTTCTCTTGGGCAACATCATCGAAAAAGCCTCCGGTCAGACTCGCAAAGACTTCCTGCAGGAACACTTCTTCACTCCGCTGGGGATGGACCACACGGGGATCTACAACAATGCGACCCCGCCCGCTCTCGCCGCCAAAGGATATACCTACGACAAAACGGCTGCGCCCGAAAGCCGGTTCAAAGCCGCCACGGACTGGGACATGTCATGGGCCGGCGGCGCCGGGGATATCTTCTCCACCACGGCGGATCTCCTGCGCTGGACAGAGGCGCTCCACTCCGGCCGCATCATCAGCCCGGAGAGTCTCAAAACCATGACCACGCAGTTTACGGTGCCAAAGAAGGAGACTCTTATCATGCGCTACGGTATGGGGCTCTATCATGAAGCCATTGCCGGCATACCTACCATTGGTCACAACGGCGGTCTTCACGGCTTTCTCAGCTCCCTCAAATACTTTCCCGAGAGCAAACTCGTCATCGTAGTGCTAAGCAACGCCCACGAGCACGTGCCGAATACATCGCCTTCCGAGATCACGCTCGTTGGCACCCGCACCATCCTGGCTAAAGAGATTGCGGCCCGTGCCCCCAAAGTTGACACGTCTATTGATCCCAAAGTCTACCCCGACTACATGGGACGCTACGACTACCCTTCCGGCATCCTGACCGTTACCGTCGAAAACGGCCACCTCTACGCTCACCATACAGGTGAAGCCAGATTCGAGATTGTCCCTTCGGCTCCCGATTTCTTCTTCTACCCCACGGGCGGATCCACCCTCCTTTTCCAGCGGGAAAAGCCCGGCGGTTCCGTAACGGGCATAGTCCACACCTACAACGAGATCAAGTTTACGGCGGCACGTCTTCCCGACAATGCGTATACAGAGCCCACTACTGAGGCCCTTGAGGCGATGACCGGCCAGTACAAGTACGGCCCCTTAGCGGTCCTCACCGTCACGCGCGTCGATAAGCAGCTCTACGCCCAGCTTACGGGTCAGCCGAAATACCCCATCTTTCCCAAAAGCCCCACGGAGTTCATATGGAAGGCAGCGCCCGCTCAGGTGGATTTCATCCCTGACAAAACCGGCGTCATCACGCAGGCAGTTCATCATCAGAACGGCGTCACTTTTACCGCACCTCGTCTGCCTGCGCCTTCCAAGACAAACGCTGCGCTGGAGGAGAAGAAGCCTTCCGAAAAGTAGGAATGCGGATCCGCCTGGTATCGCACCATCCCCTCCCCCTTCAGAGCTGATCCCGCCAACTCCCCTAAAAAAATGCTGGCGTTCCCACGCGGCTCTGTCATAGTAGCCAAGCCAGAGGTGACTTATCCCAGGCAGGCCAACCCCGCCAGGTCCGAAAGGAAGCAACGGTAACTTGACCGAAGTTGTTGTCGCCTCTGGTCTTTTTGTGTCCGGATGCGGAGGTTTTTGTTGGCGTAGCGCGCCGGAAAAATGTGGGTCTGGCTAAAGTTTACGGAAAGTTTGGGTCCGTCGGATCGTCTTAAGATTTTCCAGTTTCGCAATTGCTCTCTTCGGGATACATTCCACAGGGCACCATTTGCGGTCCCGGTCCGTTATTCGCTGTTATTGCTTTTATTTTTACCCTAATATAGTTTCCCTTCCCTCATTTACTTTCAGCCCATGAATATCGCTCCCTATCAGCCGCGGCAGTTTGTCCCCGTTGACATTGATCTTACTGAAACAGAACAGCTTGCGCCGCTTTTCGACCAATTGAAGGAGCGGCTGGAAAAGATGGTGTGCCTGCCGGAGCTTGAAGTCTGGCTGCGCGACCACAGCGAACTCTGCGCGGCTATCTCTGAAAGCAGCGGCCTGGCTTACATTCGCATGACCTGCCAGACCGACGACGAAGAGCGCGAGAAAGCGTACCTGAAGATTGTGGAAGTGGTGGATCCCTGGCTGAAGCCGCGCCAGTTTGAGCTGAGCAAGCTGCTGGTGGAAGGACCATGGCTGCGCCAGTTGCCGCCGGAGTACGAGGTGTTCCGCCGCAGCGTGGAGATGAGCGTTCGCCTGTATCGCCCGGAGAACGTGGCGCGCGAAACGGAGCAGGCCCGCCTGTCGCAGCAGTACCAGAAGCTGATCGGCGCGATGACCGTACAGTGGGAAGGCCAGGAACGCACGCTGATGCAAATGGCCCGTATTCAGGAAGAAACGGATCGCAGCCGACGCGAGGAAGCCTGGAAGCTGATGGCCGCGCGCCGCCTGCAGGATCGCGAAAAGCTGGATGAGATTTTTCAGAAGCTGCTGGATCTGCGCGCCGAAATTGCAAAAGCGGCCGATTTCCCCGACTTCCGCGCCTACGCCTTTGCGATGTATGAGCGCTTTGACTATACGCCCGAGGACTGCATCCGTTTTCAGGACAGCATCGAGAAATTCTTTGTGCCGCTCGCGCGCGATTTACAGCGCAAACGCCAGAGCAAGCTGGGCGTGGAGACCCTGCGCCCGTGGGATCTGGCCGTGGATCCCGACGGCCGCAAACCGTTGCGCCCGTTTGAGAAGGCGGATGAACTTTTGACCAAAAGCCAGGCTATCTTCTCCAAGCTGGACAGCCGCCTGAGCAGTTACTTTGAGCTGCTGCGCAGCCGCGAACTGGTGGATCTGGAGAACCGCAAAGGCAAAGCGCCCGGCGGCTACCAGAGCACGCTGCAGGAAGCCCGCGTACCGTTCATCTTCATGAACAGCGTGGGTGTACATCGCGATATCGAAACGATGGTTCACGAAGCGGGCCATGCATTCCATGCTGTCGCGTCGCGCCATCATGAGATGCTGTCGTACCGCAGCGCGCCCATCGAATTCTGCGAAGTGGCCAGCATGAGCATGGAACTGCTGACCGCGCCGCACTGGACGGAGTTCTACAGCGAAGAAGATGCCCGCCGCGCCCGCCGCGAGCACCTGGAAGGCATCATCAAGTTCTTCCCCTGGATGGCCACGGTCGATGCGTTTCAGCACTGGCTTTACACCAACCCCGGCCACACCGCCGCACAGCGCGAAGCCGCATGGGTAGGCCTTATGGATCGCTTTGGCGGCATTGAGAACTGGGGTGGCTGGGAAGCAGCGCGCGCTGCCATGTGGCATCGTCAGCTCCATATCTTTGAGATCCCCTTCTACTACGTGGAATACGGCATTGCTCAGCTTGGAGCGCTGCAGATCTGGACGCAGGCGCAGAAGGATGTCGCCGCAGCCCTGAACTCGTATCTCAACGGTCTGCGTCTTGGCGGCAGCCGTCCGCTGCCGGAACTTTTCGCCGCCGCCAATATCCGCTTCGATTTCTCTGAAGACACCATCGCCCCGCTGGTAGACGCCGTGCGTGCCGAACTGGCAGAGCTGGCCGAAGAAGCAGTACCGGCATAAAAGGCCGGAAGCGCTTCGTAGAAACGTCTCATCAATAAAGCCCGTCCTGTCCATTGCTTCCCAGGCGCAATGGACAGGACGGGTGCTTTCAGGATCTCAGCAATCCCCGCGTGCGTTCATCAATCCACTGCGTTCCAAAACGCAAGGGAAGCAGGATAAACAGACCGTAAAACACGGGTAATCCGATGAAAAGCCCAAGGATATACGCTATCAGCGGTATCAGATAGAGTACGTCCAGGGCGTAACATATGGCCATGACGATGGCACCGACTAAATAAACACAGCCGCCCAACATCTGGCCTCCAAAAAAGGGGAGAAATACGATCGTTAAGATTAACGCCACCAGACGGCGTTGCCTGTTGGGTATCGTGGAGATAGTAACTCCAATAGCGCACAGGCTGCAGCCCGCCAGGGCAAGACATGTCAGTATGGAAAGCTCGTATATCGGGTTAGCTCCATTGCCAAAATAGTGCAGGATAATATACGGCGTCAGCGTGCAGGCCAGCAGTACAATCTCGAGAGCATAGGCCAGCCACTTGCCTGTCACTACACCGTGCGGCCCCATTCGGGTAAAGACCAAAAGCTCCACGGAGCCGCGGTCCCAGTCATCCCGCAGCGCACCAAGGGAGCGCGAGGGCAGTACCAGCAAAAAATGCACCGCGCAGGTATACCAGAATCCGAGGTATCTGCCGTCGGGACCAAACTGCAGCGGCCCCGTCAGCACGAAGATGATGACGGCGCACAACACCGTGTGCAGGCCCAGAAAACTTGCGATAAACAGCCGGGTACGAAGTCCTCGGCGCACCTCCAGCCAGGCGCACGGGTGCAGGAGGTCGGACCAGTCCGCCTCATGAAGACCGCCTCTGCAAATCTCCCGGACAGCGCCAAAGGTGATTTCCCTGCCCTGCATGCGTATCCACGGCGGGGCGGGCGGCGGCAGGAGCGGCGGAGGTAACGGAGGTGGCGGCATGGAGATGGAATCGCAGGAAACCGCCTGACGTTTACACTTTCATCAGACGAAGGGAAGCGCCGTCCTCCACCACGGCCAGGAACATCGGGCGCTCCTTCAGCAATACATTGGGGCAGTGCAGGCAGCACATCAGTTGCCCGCCGAAGGTGCGGAACAGCATGCCGTGGCCGCCATCCTCACCCATCACCGGCTCATGCTCCTGCATCCACGGTCCCAGGATGTCCCCGCTAACCGAGCGCGCATAGCCTATGGCGTAACCGCGAGCCCCCACGCTGGACCACAGCATCAGCAGCGCACCGCTCTCCGTACGATGCAGAAACGGGCCATCCGTCACCCGGTTCAGCGTGCCGGAATTCACCACCGTCCACGGTGCCTCGGACGCCCGGAAAAGCATCACCGGTTCGCCCGCCGACTGCCGGAGATCCGGGCTGAGCTGCATGGCGCAAACCTTCCCGTCCTGCACCTGCACCCACTCATGGCAAAAGACCATCCAAGGCATTCCGGCTTTATCAATAAAGAGCGTACCGTCCAGACACTCCCACTCGTGCGGCGTAACCGGGCCATCGCTGTGCGGCACATAGGGCCCCAGAATGTTGTCCGACACCAGAATCTGGGTGCCGCGGCATTTATCCAGCGCCTTAAAGCTGGCGAACATATACCAGCGCCCCTGATACTGATGCACCTCAGGCGCCCAAAAATTGTGGTCCGCCCAGAAATCGGGCGGACGCGTAAAGATACGGAAGGGTCCGTCCCAGTTCTGCAGATCTGTGCTGGAGAACGCATCAAAGCATTCCTCCGTCGGGTCAAACCCACTATCCTTCGGCGAATTCCAGAACGTCGTCCCGGTCGTCCCAAACATGTAATACCGCTGGTCTTTTCCATCCTCCGACTGGACTGGAACAATATAGGGATCGCGAATCTGGATCTGCTGGGTAGTAAACATGGGCGAAGAAATGAAGCAGGAAGACTCAGTGTACAGCGGCTGAAGAACCGGCAGCAGCCTGCTGTATATTAATCATCTTCTGCAAACATTTCTCCAGAAATTCTTCGACTTCCTGTTGAGATTGCCTGGAGGGCGGTGGCTCTTTAATGGAAAAGATGAAGCCCAGCTTACCGAGCTCTGAGAATCGGCTCAAGTAGAGAGGATTCGCCGCTTTTTCAATAAGAGCCAGTACTTCTTCATTGGCGCGCATGGCATGGAGCGCCTTCACGGCTTTACTACGCGTAGCATCCGAAAAGCGATTCGATTCGATCAGTGTCAGTAACAAGCTAAAGCTGGAAATATTATCGCGCTGCGCCAGGTAATCCACCAAAGGGGATTCCCGATTCCAGACTTTGGACAACTCCTGCAGAGGCAGAACCGTATTCTGCATGGAGAGAATTTGTACCTTATGCTGGCAACGCTCCAGAAATTCATCCAGCACGTATTCGTTAAGGTTTTCAAGCGACCAGTACAACACAATGCTAACTTGTGGTTTCAGAGGCATTGGGCCGGAAGTCGGATCCACAGGGTATCTTCTGAAGGGCAGTTCAGGTCGCGGCAGGCCGAGCATGAATGCCAGTGCATCGGTTAGTATGATTTGTATTTCCAGCTTGCTGTAACACTGTTCTGATCCCCCAAAGTAGTGAGGATCTTTGTGAGATTCCAGATGTTGCATGAGAAGCAGCGCTTCATCTCTTGTTCCCATCGAGGCCAATGATTGAATAATACCATAACAACCACCACGCCCGTGATTGTCCTTCAGCACTCGGTAAAAGCCAGCAACTCTTCTTTCGTTTTCCGCTGCTGGCGAGTTATCACTTACGCGCTCCCCTTCCGCTCTAAGCTGAAATACCACACTGCAGAGGATAAATAAGGCGATCCATTTCATCTGATGCAGAAGATCGCAAATCGATCGCCGCCTATTTCCTCCTTTCGGCTCAGGCCGGCATCCTCACTTCAGCAAATACGCGTTCAGCTCCACCGGCCCGGAGTTCACTTCGAACTCTACCACGCCGCCGCTAATCTTGGCTGGTACGATTTGGTCTGTTACCAGATTGCGCAGCGCGGCGCCCTGGCTTATTGACTCGGCAGGAAGCGTTACCTTGACGGCGAGCTTCTTCGCGGTGTAGCCCTTGTAGGCGACGCCCAGATAGGTGCTGCCGCCGTTGTCAGGCGTGGCGTAGGTGCGCACTTTGACATCCGCGTCGGGCTGATCCGCGACTGCGCCGGGGATGGCGGGGAGCGCAAGGAAGGCCTGGGCGAAGCGGCGGTGGGCGGCGGCGAAGCCTCGGCCGTAGGTGTAGACCGTGTAGTTGAGCGTACGGGCATCGCCGTGGAAGTAGGAGAGAAGCTCCAGCGCCATGCTGAATGCAGGGCCGCCGGGCGTGATCATGTTGCCCTCATACTTGGGGTTGATGGAGCGCGCGCCGATTTCGTCGTAGCTGACCACGTTGCTGACAGCCAGGCCGTCGGCGGTGCGGAAGTAATTGAGATAGTCCGGCTTATCCGCGTAGCACAGGTAGTTGGCCGGGGCGAAGAGCTGAATGCCACGCATGTCCGCCGCGCGATAGAGCTCCGGACGCAGGCCATAATCGGCACGGTTCACCCCTTTGCTGGCAGCGCCGAAGTTGCCGGTACGCATGACTTCGATGTAATCCTGCGCAGTCAGCGCTTTGCGGCCGGCACGCTCTTTCTCATAGGCTGCACGGCCACCTTCGGGCAAGGGTTTCACCACGTTGGAGACGAATGCCCAGGCCGTGATGTCCGTCTGAATCAGGCCGAATTTGTCTTCATCCCAGTTGTAGTAGTAGAGCGTCATGTCCGGGCGGTAGCTTTGCAGAAGCTGCGCCAGCTTTTGGTGAAACTGGGCGCGTTTGGAGTGCCACCACGTGTCGTACTTCGCCTTCATCTCACCGGCGGCCCACGCGGCGCGCTGGGCTTCACCTCCGGGCGGCAGCGGCGTGCTGGTTTCTTTGGAGAAAAGCTCAATATCGGCGGCGCCGTAGCTGACGGGAAGGCGGTTGGACCGTATGCGCCACAGGACACCCGTAAGCTGCGGGTTATCCTTCACATAGGGCTCTATCATATTGTCCATCAGCTTCTTCAGATCCTGCCAGGCGGCGGGGTGAAGCAGATTGGTGCACCACTGGGCAAAGCGGTTGGGCCTGGTGGGCTGGCCATTGCCATCCTGTGCCCACGCCTCGGCCGGCACATCCATGGAGCCGCCCCACTCGAACCGCGGTATGTAATCCAGGCCCAGCTTCTTAGTGGCTTCCAGGTACTTCAGGTGCGGGCTGGGATTGCCCGGTGTTGGCGAGGCGGCGGGCTGGCCGCTCTTCGGGTCGTACGCTTTCTTGGCCCAGTAATTGTGCGCATCAATCGCCACAGTCATATAGCCGTTGAGCGGCTCGCTGTAATTGGCGAAGGCCCACTTGATGATGACAGGCGAGATGGCGTTGTAGCCCATCAGTTTGGCATAGCGGACAAGATCCGCGGGTTCGTGGTCGGGCTGGCGCTCCCAGTCAAAGCTGAGCACGCGGTGCGGCAGCCCTTCCGGCTTGTGAATGACAGGCGCGTTCTTCTCCGCGTCGATCTCGTACAGCTTAATCCGCGCCACAGCAGGGCCGCCCTCCCACATGGCATAGTACTGGCCGGGCTTCTGCTTGTTCATGAAGTAGAGCCAGAAGCCGTTCTCGGCGGAGGCGGTGCCCGTGCCGCCCGTGCCCGTGGTGTTGTCGTCCAGTGGCACAATAACGTCGTACCATTGCCAGGAATTGCTCAGCGGCCAGTTGTCGTAAACGTCGTCGTGGCCGACGCCATTCTTCCAGCCTACATCCATGTAGTTCTGCCCGGTCTGAATTTCAACAGGGGCGAATCGCGGCTTGTCCTCCGGGTACTCAATGCGGAGAAGATAGGTGCCGCGCGGCTTCATTTTGCCGCGACCGACGCGGTATGCAAACCAGCCGTATGCGGATTCGCGCGCCTTCTTGCCCAGAATCTCTGTAACGCGGACATCCACGGCGGAGCCCGGCGTCATCTTCAGCTGGCTGTGATCAAAGCCGCTCTGCAGATACGGATGCGGATCCTCCGTCACGGGCACCGAGCAGTCGATCTCGTCGATCAGCGTCAGCTTTCCATAGGGCGTGTCCTCCGTGGTGACGGCCAGGGCGGGCAGCGGCTGATTGTCGCGTTTGGCGAAGGAGAGCCGATCCAGCACACGAGTACCGGCATAGATCGGTCCACCCGTAGCGTCTTCCATCAGCAGATTGGCCCGAACCCGGCCCGCCAGATAAAGCTTATGCGCGCTCTGGGAATTGATCGGCGCCACAGCCTGCACGGCGTTGTCAGCGCCTTTCTCCAGCGGGGCGGATCCTGACGAGATCTCCTTGCCCTGATCATCCGTAATCGCATAACGCAGCCGCACGGAGCCCGGCTCCTTCTCAATTTCCGCAGGGAAAGAGAAGATGATTTCCAGAGGCTTGCCTTGCTGGGCATCGCTCAGATCGTACAGCTCTGCCGCCACGGCTTCGTCTTTAGCCGAAGCGCGCATTTTCGTGCGATAGGGATCCAGCTCCGCCGCCAGCACACCTTTGTTCAGGCCGCTCTTGTTACCGATAAACGTGATATCGCCGCCCCAGATGCGTAGCACAATGGTGTTTACCTCGCCATAGCGGATCAGCGAGGGCGGGACTGTGTAGGCGCGGGCTATCCAGTTGGTATACTTGTACTCACCGCTGAATCCGCCCACCCGCTGGCCGTTCACCCAGACGTCGTCGTCGGAGGGGATTTCCGTAAGATTGAGCGTCAGGGGAGTTCCCGCGAACTCCTTCGGTACAAAGAGCTTCTGCCGGTACCAGCCGAAGCCGTAGTGATCCACACCCTGCTCCTGCCACGAAGTGCCGCTCTTCAGGATCTTCCAGGCGCCGTCATTGAAATTTTCCGCGAACCACTGCTGCTTCATCCCCTCGCCGCCGCTGTCCGTGGCGAAGTGCCAGTCGCCGTTGATGCTGATGGAGAGGCGGTGATTCTTCCAGGAATCGTCCGTGTAAGCCATAGCGCCCACCTTCACGTCCTTGATCTGCACTTCCGCCGGTGGCGAACCGGAAGCAGGCGCGGACGCGAGCCGAAACCCGAGCCCTGCCACACTTGTAAAGCCCTTCAGTCCAAACTGCGTGACCGGCAGCACCACGCGCTGCCAGTCGCAGGACTCCGAATTTTGGCCCGAAGCGCTGCCCGCTATGCTGAAGCCGGTCTGGAAAGTCCCCGCCGTTTTGCCTCGCTGCAGCAGATGGCACGTCATGTCGACAGGAGCCGAGCTTTTGCAGAGAAACGTGATGAAGTTGGC
>JBGGNE010000268.1:0-16228 GCA_041287705.1 Methylacidiphilales bacterium
GCCCGACAAGGAAGAAAGCTGAATGTTCAGTTTCAGTACACGTATAACGGCACGCAATACACTAAGGAGGAGCTGATCAGCTATACCGAAGAAACGAAAGCGCGGGTCATGCAGCTGTACGCACCGGGCAGCCGCCACTTAGCCAGGGTAAACGCGACAAAACCGGATAAAGCATGGCTGGAAGTGCCGCGCCGGAGTGAAACGCACGTCCCGGGCGAGATGTTTTTGGTACTTATTGCCTTTGCAAATACGGTCTTTGAATTGCTTCGACGCGTGTGGATCGTCCTGCGACTTCCCCGGGCCGCCGGCCAGAAACTATGGTTCGCGCCGGGAAGGCGCATCGGTATCCGCCTGACTTCCGATACCGGTATAAAGCCGGCACTGCTGCTGACACTGGCGACAGCCGCAATGCTTATTGCGCCCTGTTTCTGGGTGGCACAGGTAGGTGTGGCGTACTATGATGGCACGCTGGCAATTAATCCTAAAGAAGCACTGATCGGCCCCAGCGAATCTCGTTTCATCATCTTATTCGTTGTCCTTATCCTATTCTATGTTCTGATTCTTCTGATGTTTGTCGGCCCTCTGTTTGCCTATACCTTACGCGTCTTCCGCGGCACGTATGATCTGGAGGCCGACCTGACGAACGATACGGTCTATCTGCCCAAGGCATCCATGGAAAGCTTTATGGCCGGCCTTTTCGACGATCTCCTGCCGAGCTCCAAATCCCGGAGCCAGCTCTGGCAGGAGTGTCACCAGACGCTGCGGCTGGTCCAGTGCTCAGGATTCCGCGTCGTACGCGAAGATACCGTCCTCCAAGGAGAGACACCCCGAACGTCTTCAGTGAATCGCCTGGAACTCTGCCTCTGGTCCGGCGAGGTCATTGTGGTGGCGTCCTACGATGTCGGGCTGGGCACGGGCGTCAACTGGGAAGGCCTGCACCTCATCGTCGAATGGCTGAACCGCATACTGGAACTCCCCGGCGCGCCTCCCCTGGAAGTGGCAACGCAGACTGAACCGGAACTCGCCGCCATCACCACAGCCACGGCCACCACATCCGCCTGACCATGGCAACCCCCGACCCCATCACCGACCCGGCATCGTGGCCCAGACTGCCGAAGTGGGAATGCGACCCCAACGTAGCTTTTGGCGGAGCCAGCGTCGTTCCCGGGGATCCGCAGGAGCCGCGCCCTTCCGTACAGGGTCAGCCTGCGACCTCTCCGGAAATCGACCGGATGAAGCCGTTGCCTCGTCTCCCCGATGGTCCGTGGCGTGCGCGGCTACATGCGTTCTGGGAGGTGGAGAAGCCCGTCATCGGCATGATGCTGTTCAATCTGTGTGTGCTGTTGCTCTTTGTGTGGTTCGCCTATTTCTATATAGATTCCTATTTTGGAAATGACAAAGAAAAGGCGATGGCAGCAGATCCTGTGCTTACACGCATTATCTCTTCCGAAAAGACCAAAGAGAATTCAGTAAACGTCCGTCATCAGTACATAGTGCATGGCAAGACCTATACAACGACGGAAGGTATTCGGTTTAACGACGAAACAAAGTCCAGAGTACAGGCCGAGTACGCCTCGGGCAACAGGCACTGGCTATGGGTAAGCCCGGAACATCCCGATAAGACCTGGCTGGCGCCCCACCCGGATCGCGATCACCTCAACTTCTGGGTGGCGCTTATGCTCATCTACGGAAGCATTTCTCTGGGAATGCTGCGGCGCCTCTATGTGGTGATCTGGAATCCCGAAGCTGCAGGGCAGCACATACGCGTGCAGCCGGGCCGGCGCGTTTCAATCCGGCTCAGCTCCAGCAATGGCGTTGTACCTGCGCTCTGGGGTATGGCGGTCGGCTGCCTGTTTCTTCTCGCTCCCTGCCTGGAGATCGCCCGGTTGGCCAACGACTACCAGTATGGGCTGGGCTATGCTCCATCTGTCATGAGGTGGATGGATGATCCTCCCCATACCGTCGCGACGCTATTCTTCCTGTTAGTCGCGTACGCGGCCTTGTTTCCCGTGTTTGCCGGCCTGTGGATCTACGTCTTCAGGATCTGGCGCGGCTCCTATGATCTGGAAGCCGATCTTTCCTCCGGAATGCTGCATCTGCCTTATTCCAATCCGCGCCTTAGTTTCACGGAGGAGCTGCTGGAGGAGGTGCGTTATAAGAACCTGCTGAAGCGGCCCACCTGGACCGGATGCCATCGAACAGTGGCGTTGACCGATTGCGCCGGCATACGCACCGCCGGCGAGAAATCCGGACCCGAATCTCCACAGCCCAACAGCCTTATCAAGACACAACTGCAACTCTGTCTGAAATCGGGCGGCACCATCGTGATCATGGAGTACAGTGCCAGCCCCGGTTCCAGCCTTAACTGGGAAGGCCTTCAGATGATCGCCGACTGGCTGAACCGCATGCTGGAACTGCCGGGAATTTCGAGGGTAAACCCTGATTCCCTATTGCAAAAACAGGTAATTACCCCTGCCGCACCTTAGTAACGAGTAGTGTTTTAAGAAGAGATACTTACTGAATACCCCTATAGCTATTAGTTGAGAAGTCTGTCATTACTAATGCATGACAACTCAAGTGATACGCAAAGTGAAATCCCTCGTAATTAGCCGCAAAGGCAAGTCGGGACAGACTCTGGTGGAATACGCTCTTATTCTTGCCTTTATCTCCGTAGTAGCCATTGCTGTTTTACGGCAGTTGGGTACTACCGTAACATCAGTGTTCAGCAAAATCACCGCAAACCTGCAAGAAGCAACCGGAGGCTCCTGATAACCTCAGCCAGCCTCTGGCTTTAATGAGGATAAAGCAGCGCCCGACGTTACATGGAGTGCCTGTCGCAAGCGAGGTACTCCATGAGAATATTGCATGACCGAAGGAGTAAGACCATTTCGCCACATGCAAATCAGGCAGCCTCGCCTGCTTCACATTGATTGTAAATCAGAGCAAGAGATGAGAACTTTACAGGCCGTTAGCAATTCTTCACAGACTCGCTCATCTTACACCTCACAAATGCGTCACCTGATAAAGGTGATAAGGTAGATTCACATCCATTGAGAAAGGAGTAGCCAAAGCACCGGTGCGATACGGAGGCACTGCTGACAAAGTAACCGGCGCTATTTTATTGAAGGGAACGGCTCAGTGCTCTAAATTAAGATTATTCCTGCAAGAAAGAGAGATCCGTTTGTCTGTCCTTTAGGGCGATGTCGTGTCCCGTTGCGATACAGATATTCCCCCAGGCCGGTCGGCCACCGCGCTCAAAGTGATTCGGATACCCTTGCACAGGAAATTCCTTTATCCCCTTCTACCATGAGCTTCTCTCCTCCCACCGACGCTCAGGCTCTCAGCGATCCCCATGTCGCCAGGCTCAGCTACTTTAACGGTGAAGGGCGCATGGTGCTCTCGCGTGGTCACGCGGAGGAAATGAAGGCGCTGCTGCAGCGGGTGCAGGCTTTCGGAGTGGCATTTGCGGAACTGCTCTATCTGGGCCGCGCCCTGCGACTGGACGTCTACAGCCGGGCGCACCGCGGATCCATTGCACTTTCCGGGGAGCGCACGGGCGTGCTCATTGTCAATACACCGAGCGAGTTGCTACGCGGCGAGCCCATGCCGCATCTCTCCAGCATTTCTCCCCAGACGGGTAACTTTGCCTACGACAAACATGGGCAATTCCTCAGCCTGCATCTGCCGCCTGCGCTGCCGGAGAGCCGAATCGCGCCCTTGGGCAAGAAACTATGCGCTCTGTTCGCGCTGCTGCAGTTTGGCGATTGCGCCTTTACGGATCTTGTTCTCACCGCGACCAACGGCCGCTACTACGCACGTCACTGGTCCCAGGGTTACCTCAACGTACTCTGCCTGATGGTGGAGCCCTCCGTCGCTCTGTCCGCCGCAACGTCATCACACGCCACCGCCGGTACCAACGGTGCGCCGGTCAGCGCCACCACAGCATCTCGCGACCACAGCGGGCGCCTCACTCTGCCGCTGGCGCCGGAGCCGGAACCAGCGCCGCGCATGTTCTATCGCGGCCGCGAAGTGCCGCCCTCCGGATCGCTTCGCACCCCCTCCGGCACATTGCGCCTGCCCGAGCAAAAGTCATCGGGAAGCTAAGCAAGGCAGACCATTTTCAATTTGACTGTAACTGTTAAACCATTTGCCTGCTTCCTCTTTCGTGCTTTTTGCCCCCTTTTCGAGCCTTTCGTGATAATGAGCGTCGCTCTTCTCAAAACATGTGAAAGTTAGAGTTATTATTCCCCATACGCCAAGTGTATTTACACGGAAAGCACGAAAAGTAGACTCCAAAGCAAAAACACTCCGGTGCCATCACTCAAAAATTGGCAGCGCTGTGAAGTCACGGCGTATCTGTCTAATCAGTTTTTACTCGTAAAGTCAATAACTTGTGTAAATTTAACCAATTCTTTATTCCACATCGATAGCCTAAATTCAATACCATTAGTATCGGTCTGAGCACCTAATGCTTTGGATATATTATAGGCTATCGCCTGGCAATACAAGTGAAATGTAAGAGAGAATAAAGGATCATCACAAAGAGCATTTATATTATGAGTAATGTAGTTTCTGTAGATCGATAAAGAGATGTATGCCTTCTGGACATAATCTGGTATTGTTACCAATTTTTCTAAAATTTCCATTCTGTCTTTCACGGCTCCATATTTGTATTTGGCAAGTTTCTTGCTCTGTAGGGCAGGATTCTTTTGAACATAATCGACGAACAAATCTGCTTCACATGCTTCCAATAAGCTATACTGAAGCATAATAGATGATGTTGCAATAATCGAGGCCGCTTTTAACCGTTCCATTTCATCCCCCATAAGTGCTTTGCCGCTTTTGGGTGGTTCAGGACCCACTTGATATGTTGCCAATAGCGACATGACTTTGCTTATTCGTAAACAATAATGATGCTCCCGGTCAATTTCTGGCAATCCTTGGAAAGAAGAGATAAACGGAGGCTCCTGCCAAGCTTCGTTTCCATTCCCGCAGCATTCATTAGAAAGCATTTTTTCTGCGGATTGAGCGATATCAGAACAAAGGCACATAGACCACATATGTCGATCAGACTCATTCAAGTACCTGCTAAAAGTAAAGGGTGTTTGCATAGAATAATTAAAGCAACTGGCGTGCCATTAATTTTATTGCAAATCTATAACATTGGATATCAAGTGTTTGCAGTCTATTTGTCGTCTGATATGAAATCATTCACCACTTTATCAGCAGCAAGGACTAGCGCAAAAGCTATTAAAAATACCCCAGATTATAACCCACGCTAGCTTTTAGACTGAAATATGCCAAGAAATATCCTAGCCACCTGATTAACTTCATTAAAGCGACATAACAGCTACAACATCAAACTTCTGCATCACTCAGACCCATGACGGGTGCCCGAATGAATATGTATAAGCATAAAGATAAGGATACAGACCTCAATCCTTACGCAACGTATAGGAAGGCGGGCGCGGAGCGTTGGGTTCTGGTATGAAATACTCCTGCGGAACAGGGTGCGGCTCGCCGGTCAGCAGAAGCGCAATTTGCTGGATCACCAGGCGGCGGCGGGCGTCCGCGCGGGCTTCGTTGCCGGCGGCACCGCGTTTACCCATCAGCAGGGCCGGGGCATATTCCGGCACATGTTTACCGTCCGGCACAATATCGACAAGCGTGCTGAAGCCGGAGGCAAAGAAACGGATCTCCACATAGCTTTCGGTGGGATTGAAGGGCGGCAGCAGTTTTCCTCCGGGGAGCCCGCCCACACGGGCGGATAAATCCCCAAGGAGCCTGGGCAACGCTTTCAGCAGCCCCGTGACGGGGTGGCGTTTCGCCTCCTCAGGGTCGGTCGCCGGCTCCGGCTCACGCCTGGGGGGAACACGCCGATCCCCGTTGTGAGGCCACATCGCACGGATCCACCCTTCCTCTATGCGCCCTTCCAGCAGGCGGCCGCGCTCCTCCATCAACTGGCTGATCATGTCGAACAGAAACCGGTAGGGGGCAGGCGACGCCAGGCGGCCAAAGTGCAGTTGCTGAAACTCTGCCGGCTTATTGATCTCCGCGCTGTGCGCAGGCGGCTGAATGGCCGATGTAATGCGTACCTGCTGCCAGGCCGCGCCCCCCGGCTGCTGTTGAGGGTGGCGGTGCCTGTCGTCAAAGTGTGGACGAAAAGGCTGCGGCTGATACGTCGCGCCCTGCTGATCCTCGGGCGCATAGTGCGGCTGGTGGGGATTGGGGATGCCGATTCCCGATGCGTGATGCGAATGCCCGGAATGATGTCCCTGTTCCGTCGGATTCTGATTCTGCCGCACCGCCTCAGATTCAGCCTCGGCCTCCGCGGACTGAGTGGAATCGCAGGGTGAGTCCGCATCAGCTTCGGGGGGAATCGGCGGCGGCGTGTCCGCGTCAGTCCGCATATGGACGCCCATGGCGGCGCCGGCGCGTTGCAGTTCCGCATCTTCATCGCGCTGAGTATCGGCCAGCTTTACCCCGTAATAGCGCGGGTTCGCCTGAATCTCCGGCAGGTGGGGTGATTTATAGGGTTGCTGATTGGGCGCCGGCCCCACCACTCCGGTGCCGGCCCCACCGCCTCCGACTGGCAAATAAGCCGAGCGCACTACGGGAGCAGGGCGGTCGCCCAGAGCTGTGGAGCGCGGCGATATGTTCAGCATCTGACTCTTCTTCATACTGCGCGGCGAGATCTGATAGACCGGCATCGGCATCGCCACATGTTTCAGTTGCTTGGCGCCCAGATAGGAGAGCTGCACGCTGAGCCCGCTTTTCACCAGCTCAAAGACCGTGTGCGATAAAATGATGGCGTTGGGCGAAGCCTCCTGCAACAGACGCGCCGTCACATTCACCCCATCGCCCATAATGTCGTTGTGCATGACAAAGACGTCGCCCACATGTACGGCAATGCGGTGATGCAGGGCGCGGTGGCTCGGGTTATGCCGCGCGATATCGTCCAGGCGATCCTGCACGGCCAGGGCACAGTTCACCCCTTCGTGGGCGCTGCTGAAGCAGGTCAGCAGGCCATCGCCCGTGCTCTTCAGCACGCGGCCGTCGTGGCGCTCCACCTGTTGCGTTATCCACGCCATATCGCGCTGCACCAGTTGCAGCGTCACTTCCTCGTCCTGCGCCATGCGACCGGTAAAGTTCACCACATCGGTAAACATGATCGCCGCCAGAATGCGCTTGCCCACCTGATCCAGCGCGGCGCCCGGCAGTGAGAATGAACCGCGCAGAGGCATGGCGGCAGGCGGCGGCGCGGGGTCGGGATGCTCCGGAAGATGCGGATGCGCCGGCGCGCCACGTTCGGGCTTGTCTGGGATATCGTTGCTCACCTATAGTCCTGTGTGGAATCCATGGCGACAACGTCCCCGCCAGGACACGTTTTGCCTTCATGAACCTCTAACTTGCCGACATTGATAGCATAATCGGACCCGTCATGCTCGACTTTTTTGATAATCTATGCCTTGTTGCCCGGCAGCATGGCGCTTCCGATCTCTTTCTGCTGGAAGGCGCTGTACCGCAGATCCGGCTTGGCGGTGAACTGCGCATCGTCGGCGAGGCCGTGGTGGAGTCCGCCGACCTGCTCCGCTTCTGGGTGCACTGCGGCGGCAGCGATCGCATTCACGACCTGGATACCAGCTACGTGGCCAGCGATCAGACACGTTTCCGCGTCAATCTGTTCAGCTCCATGGGACGCCGCGGCGCTGTGCTGCGCCACATCCGCACGGAAATCCCAGGCATCGAAACGCTCGGCGTACCCGTGCCGCTGCTGACCAGCTGGATGGGACGTCGCGCCGGGCTGGTTCTCGTCACGGGCCCTACGGGCTCCGGAAAAAGCACCACGCTCGCCTCCTCCATCGACTGGCTCAACCAGCGTTCCTCGCGGCATATCGTGACGATTGAGGATCCCATCGAGTACCTCTTCACTCCGCGCGGCTGCCTCTTCACCCAGCGCGAAGTGGGCACCGATACGGAGAGCTTCAGCGAAGGTCTGCGGCGCGCGCTTCGCCAGAGCCCCGACATCATCTTCGTGGGTGAAATCCGCGATTTCTCCACCGCCACCACCGCCCTGCAGGCGGCCGAAACCGGTCACCTCGTCCTTGCCACCCTGCACAGCGTGGACGTTATCGAGACGATCGAGCGTATGCTGCGGCTCTTCCCCACCGCGGAACGCGACGGAGCCATTCACGTCCTGGCCCGCCAGCTCATCGGCGTCCTCAGCCAGCGGCTGCTGCCCAGCCTGCAGGGTGGGCAGGTGCTGGCGTGCGAGCACTTTGAGAATGAGGCCGCCACGCGCAAATGGATTCTGGAAGGCCGCATCCGGGAGCTCTCCGACTTCATGCAGCGCTCCGATAACCCACGCAACGCCGACATGCTCAGCAGCATCGTAAGCCTTTGCCGCCGAGGCGTCATCGCGGAAGAAACGGGCCTGCAATCCGTAGGCAGCCCGCAAAACTTCAGCCGCGCGCTCCGTGGCATCAGCAGCGGGGGGCTGGTAGCGCGATAACCGCAAGACGACAGCGGCATCAGCAGCGCCATCATTGCATTTGTGTCCGCCGCATGGCATGCTCAATTATCTTAGACCAAATCGCATCGTTATTTGGCAGGAAATCCGCGTTGCTTTTGGGCGCATGCTTCGTTGCGATTTCAGTCATGCATTATTCTAATGCACTCCTTCAACCGCGCCTTGCCTGCATCCCAAAATCAATGCCGGCTTTCCTGCCAACTAACGATGCGAATTGGTCTTATTCCACTTTATGATCCGCAAGAACTTCCTCCTTTCGCTCCTCGGCCTGGCCTGCGTGCTGGGCTTCTTCGGTTCCGCTCCGCGCGCGCAGGCAGATATCCAGCGCCGCGCCGTTCTGCAGTGGGCGGATGACAAGAAATGGTCCGAACCGTTCGCACGGCAGATCACCTTCTTTAAAGGCCCCGAGCTGAAGAAGGTCAACCCGAAGCTGACCGAACTGCCGGACGACAAAGTCTACGCCTTCGCCGACCTGGGCCAGCAGAAAGTGCTCATTCAGCTGGATGCCTCCAAAGTGAAATCCGACGGCACCATCGGTTTTACGATCGACGATTTCCGCGCCATTTTTGAAGAAAAAGGCTACCTCATGGGCCCGGACGTCATGAGCGTTGACAAACGCACATGGCTCATCACCGCCCGCAAAGGCAAGAAGTGGGTGGACAGCTACGAGAACCGGGATTAGCAGCTAATGCCCGAGTCAGAAGTAAGTAGTATTATCTCTGGTGAACTCGCCTTGCTTAGAATGGGCGCTTTCTACTTGGTCCCCCCTTTGTTTCTTGGTCCCTTCTTCGTGGTAAATTCTGTGAGTAGTTCTGTTGAGCAAGAACAGACGGCGGATTAACCACGAAGAAGAAACCAAGGAACGAAGGGGGGACCAAGAAGATAATAGTTTACTGGCGAAGAGTTGGAGTTATGGGATGGCTGAGAGCGGTTTAACTCGAGACCTCAGAGGTCAACTCCGCCGCCGCCTCGCTCCTCAGAAGACCGTTGACGGTATGATCCACAAAATGGTCGTACAGCCATTCCGCCTGGCGAAGAACGCCTTCCTTTGCAAAGCCCAGGCGGTCGGGTATCGCCTGGCTTCTGTGGTTTTCGGTTGCCACATGAATCGCCACGCGGTTCAGCCTGTACTCGGCAAACGCGTGGCGCACCAGAACGCGGCAGCATGAAGTCATGATGCCCTTGCCTTCGAAGTCGCGCGCCAGCCAGTAGCCCGGGAAGGCCGTCTTGTTGCCCCAGTCTATCCGGTTATAGCCCAGAACACCGCACAGCGCCCCTTCATACCAGATGCCGCATGTAAACGTGCCGTTATCAGCAAAACCTCGCACGTTGCCCGCTATAAAGGTCGCCGAATCCTTCACCTCGCGCGAGTGATCCAGCCAGGGGAGCCAGCGACGCAGATGATCGCGATTCGCTTCGGTAAGACGGCAAAGTTCCTCGGCATGGTGCGGTTGCAGCATGCGCAGCGTGGTACACTTATCGACGTGATGGGCCAGCATAATTTATCGGATCAGGTGCTGCCGCGGCCTTGACAATCCCCCTCGGTTCGCTGAGTGTGTGGGCGTAGGTTCAGCGCTTTTGATCAGAGCAGTTCGACCACGAACCCTGCGAGTTCGCTCGCGACAGCCAGTCTGGCAGGCGGCATGAAACTACAACCTTAACCCATCAGGAGCCTAAATCCCATGAGAAACTTTATGAACGCTGTGCTCGAAGGCCTCGCCTTCGGCTTCACCTTTGCTGTCGGCTACTTTACCGCGCTTATCCTGATGTTCGGCATGACCGGCGTCGCGGTAGCGGCCTGATCTCCCGATACTTCCTGGCAGACTGGTGGTCGAATACCGGCTGCCCTGCCGGGGGTTCCTGCCTCTGGCAGCTGCGGAAGAAGAAAGCCGTCACCGAAAGTAATGTCCGGCGCAACCCTGCGGCCGGATTCGGGACAGTAAATCACTGATCACGTTTCGGCTACATGCCGGACGCGGATCACACCCCATTCCTCCATGCGTCGCGCCGTTTATCCCGGCACTTTCGATCCCATCACCAACGGGCATCTTGACGTCGCAGGCCGTGCGCTCAAGATTTTCGACGAGCTCATCATCGCCATCGCCGTCGACAACAACAAAGTGCCGCTCTTCGGTATTGATGAGCGTCTGCGTCTGGTACAGGAAGCCGCCGAGCACGAAGGCCTAAAAGTTCGCGCCATCACCTTCAGCGGCCTTCTCGTCAACTTCGTGCGCGAGCACGGGGCATGCGCCGTCATCCGCGGCCTGCGCGCCGTGTCGGACTTTGAGTTCGAGTTTCAGCTGGCGCTGATGAACCGCAAGCTCGATCCCGAGATCGAAACCTTGTTCCTGATGCCGCGCGACACTTACACGTACCTCAGCTCCAGCATCATTAAAGGGATAAGTCGTCTTGGCGGCCCGGTATCGGACTTTGTGCCGCCCTCCGTGGAAACCGCGCTAAAGGCGAAGTATCACCATAACGTGCTGCCACCCGTTCCCCTTGCTCCATCCCCGCTACCCGTGGCATCCCCACCGGCGGCCGCTATTCCCCATGCGATCCCCGCACCCGTCCCCTGAATCTGATTCCGTTTCAGTCCCCGCCTCCCAGGCTACTTCACCGTTCCGTTCTTTTCAGCCCAATACCGCCATGACCTTTCAACCCGAGGAACTTCACGACGACATCCTGCTGGTACAGGAGACCCTGCCTCCCACCATACTGGAGCTGGAAGACAAATTTGCGCGCGCCTTCGAGCCCGTGGAAGTCGACCTGCAGGTACGCCGCGAGGGCGATAAATTCCTCGCCACCGGCAAAACCAGCACGGTCGTGCAGGTCAAATGCGGGCGTTGTCTTGAGTGGATTCCTTACAGCATCACGGTGCCGCGCCTCTTTGCTGAATTTATTCCACCACATCCGAAGACAATTGACTTGACGCCTTCTGTGCGTGAAGACATACTTCTCAAATTGCCACATATTGCGACCTGTCGGATCGATGATCCGAACAGTAGCTGTTCCGTCCTTGGCGTGGGGCTTCAACCCGAGAGCACCACGCCTTCACCGTCTCTTGACACGGAAGTGTGGCAAACGCTCGATCAACTTAACATCAACGATTAGCAAGCACTATGGGTGTCCCGAAACGTAGAACCTCCAAAATGCGCCTGCGCACACGCAAGGCCGCCTGGCGCTGGAAAGCTCCTCATCTCTTTGTCGATCCCAAGACCGGCAACCGCCATCATGGCCACTGCGTGGACCCCGAAACGGGCACCTACCGCGGTCGTCAGGTTATCACCGTCACCGTCGGCGAAGAATAAGCGGTTATCGCCGCAGTTGCAGTCCGGCACTCCTCCCCGTTTCTCCGAACACACCGCGTCAGCTCTGTTTTTCCCGTCAGCAGCTTTATTTTAAATGCCGCCCGCCAGCAGAGGTTCCCTCCCCATAGTGGCCGAACTTTTGAAGACAGGACCCCGTGAGGTGGTTCAGACTTCCACAAGAACGGCAGGGCGGCAAAATAAGCAGCACCGGTAAAGCGCAGGCAGATGCGTACCCACGGATCAACCGGAAAGGGCTGACGTCTCGCAGTTGCCGTTACATCTTCAGCCCCCGGCTGAAGTCATGGCGCAAATCTCAGGCGCCATACACCATTAGGTCATTGCTCACGCAATGGCCCTTTTGTGTGGGCTGAATCCCCCTTTTCCGACTCCCCCTCAGCCCGTAGCGGTGGTCGCGCCGTTGCGTTGAAAGTGAAATCCGCATCGCCACGCTTTATAGTGAAGCGATACGTGTACTGATTTTAACGCAACGACCGCTACGGGCTGAGGGGAAAACTTAGAGAGAGTGTGCGTGATTTGATTGAGCACTCTAGTATCCCGAGTCAGAAATAGATATCGTCAGGAGTTTGTTCATGGCGGCAGGTCTATTTCCATTATTACTCCATAGTTCCAACTCTTCGCTAAGAAACTATTATCTTCCTGGTCCCCCTTCCTTCCTTCCTTGGTCTCTTCTTCGTGGTTAATCCCCCGTCTGTTCTCGCTCAACAGGCTACTCACAGAATTTACCACGAAGAAGGGACCAAGAAACGAAGAGAGGGACCAAGAAGAAGGTGCCCATTCTACAGAGCATTCCATAAAGCTTCATCTGGTCTTTTAGCTTACAAATACCCATGTGAAGCTATTTGGGAATGCTCAGTAATAAACGTGCTGATCTTTTCCCGATTCCCCTCAGCACGTAGCGGTCGTCGCGCCGTTGCGGCCGTAGCGTTAAAATCAGTACACGTATCGCTTCACCATAAAGCGTGGCGATGCGGATTTCATTTTTTACTCAACGTTCGCGAGGACGCAACGGCGTGACGACTCCTACTAACTAAGAGGAAGTCGAGATACAGAGTTGAGGAATAAGAGAGAACAGAATCAATCCCAGCTTTAGTCTACCTCCGCCCCAGGGTACACAGCCGGATTCATGAGAAAATTCAAGCAGTAGTCGTTGTGCGCTTCAGTCGCCATGCTCTAAGATACTCCAACGCTGTTTTCATCCACCAACATGTTTAGATCGCTCCTTAGCTGGCTGAAGCGGTACAGGGTGCTGTGCGCAGGCATTGTCCTTGCGTTGCTTGGCGGCCTGATTTTTTACCTGGGCTCCAAGGCGATCATTTGCAAGGAGCGTGTTGCGGGATTGGCCTGGAGCCAGGACGGATTGCGAGTCGCCTATATCTCTAAATCTGACTACATCGGCACAGGCGTCATCAGTGAAAGCATATTGTCGGAAGGCTCAAGCGGTATATGGAGTCTCCACACAGTGCGACCACTGGATAGCAGTATATGGGGGCGCATTAAATTAAGCCTGAGAACCTCGCCAACGATACCGTACTGGATGGAATGGAGCCCGGACGGTAAGGCACTGTTGCTTGAGGATTACGATCGACTGATCCTGTTCAGCGTGGGGAAGGGAAGCCCGTACTTCGGGGAGAGACGGGATAGAGTTCCAGGGCTGTGCAATATATGGACGCCCGACAACAGATTATTGTCCCTGAGCGCAGATGAAAGCTGCGCCAAAGTGGCCGTTCGACTGATACCTCCAGATCCCACCAGGTCACCTGGCCCCACTTCTGAAACAGTGCTGGATCTGCCGCCGGAACGAGCACACGCTTACTACAATTTTGAGTCCAAGTACGAATCAGATACTCACGAAGATGAAAAGCTGTTCGCACCCAGACTGGTACGATGGAGCCCCACTGCCGGCAGACTGCTTTTCATCAGCGACTGTGAGCAGGAAGGCAAGGGCAGCCTCTGGTGCTACGATTGCGCAGAGCAGCGCGATATGGGAACGCTTCTCCAGTACGACTATAGGTCACCCAACCGCCCCCGTGATTACGTATGGAGCCCGAACGGCAAGAGCGTCGCCCTGCTTTTCCTGCCTGCCCCTCCCACAACGGCTGACGCGCGTATTGAGCTGTGGGATGTGGAGAAGCGCGTTCTGTTTCAGACACTTACATTGCCGAACTCCGGTCAGCACTGGGCCGCGGAGCTGGTACCCATCCTGGCGCGGCCGGACCCGAATTCGAATATGACGGTCGAATTTCACATCTACCTGGACAGCGCCCATCAGATCGCCTGGAGCCGCGACGGCAAGAGACTGGCCGCCGCCTTCATGCTGGAGCCGAAATCGAACCCCCGTGACGCTTCCATCAAGTTTGCGGCTCCGAAATCCTCGGAGTGCGATCTCTACTCATGGAACGTTGCCGATGCCCGTGTGCTTACTCACAGGCGCGTTACCAGCAGCGGCGTTATCGATGTCATGCGTATCGCCCCCGATCTGGAAAAGGTCGCCATTTCGTCCTATACGCAGATCCCTTTCTTTGGTGGTTGCAGTATCATCCGGGCAGTGCGAATGTCGCCTTAGACCACTTTTCAGAGCCAGCCGAAACTGCCGCGCGCCCAGTTTAAGAGGAAGGCGGCATTTTTCCCTTGATAGGCGCGGCCATTATTCGTTATGCCTCAGTCTGCAATCTCTTCCATTTCCATGGCACCCGCCCTCGTTTTTTCCTGCAACCCTGCGCCCGCAGACCGCGCAACGGCCTCCTGTTCTGCCTCAGAAGCGGCAGTTGCGCCGGCCTCACGGCAAGGAGCCGATTCTACCCAATGAAAGTAGCGCTCGACGCCATGGGTGGAGATGTCTACCCCGCTCCTCAGGTGGAAGGCTCCATAGCCGCCCTGTTGGAGTACCCGGATCTGGAAGTCGTCCTTGTCGGCGATACCAAGGTTATTGAGGCAGAGCTGGCGAAACATCCCGGCTATCCCAAGGACAGGCTGACGCTGTTCCATGCCTCCGAAGTCATCACCATGACCGATGGCGCCGTGGAAGGTGTGCGCAAAAAGAAGGACTCCAGCCTGAACCGCGGCGTGGAGATGGTGAAAGAAGGCAAGGCGGAAGCGATCGTTTCCGCCGGCAACACAGGCGCCATTGTGGCCTGCAGCCAGCTGAAGCTGCGCACTCTGCCGGGTATTGAACGCCCCGGTATCGCCACCGTTATGCCCACTACCAGCGGGCATTTCCTGTTGATCGATGCGGGTGCCAACCCGGATCCGGAGCCGTCGCACCTGGTCGGCTATGCCATTATGGGCTCGATTTACAGCCGCGAAGTGCTGGGGAAATCCAATCCCCGCGTAGGTCTTATCAGCATCGGAAGCGAGGCCAGCAAAGGCAATGAATTTACGCGTGAGACCTTCAAGCTGCTGCAGGAAGTCAGCGTCATCAACTTCGCAGGGAATATTGAAGGGCACGAGCTGTTTAGGGATCCCACAGAAGTTGTTGTTTGCGATGGGTTTGTAGGCAATGTGGTGCTGAAGACTTCGGAAAGTCTCGCAAAAGCTATTTTTGGCTGGCTGAAAGCCGAGCTTCAGAGCACGCTATTCCGCACCCTCGGCGCCTGGCTGGCCAAAGGGGCCTTCCTCGCCATCAAAAAGAAGACGAACACCGATGAGTACGGCGGCATGCCGCTGCTTGGTGTCAACGGCATCGTGATCAAGGCCCACGGCAACAGCAACGCCAAAGCCATCAAGAATGCTCTGCGCGTCGCCCGGGAATCGGTGCGGCAGCAAGTTAACCGACGTATTATCGCAGAAATGTCCCGCCACCATGAGAGCCACCAGGCCGCACCCTCGCCCGCCCCTTCCACGACGTAACGCGAGCATCGTCGGCACCGGCTCCTACCTTCCCGAACGCGTCCTTACCAACGCGGAGCTCGAGAAAATGGTGGATACGTCGGACGAATGGATCTTTTCTCGCACAGGCATCAGAGAGCGCCGCATAGCCGCTGAAGGTGAACTGACGTCCGACCTCGGCGCGCACGCCGCCCGTGTGGCCCTGCAGTCCGCCGGCATTGAGGCGACCGACGTTGACCTGATCATCGTGGCCACGTGCACGGGCGACACCGTTTTCCCCAGCACGGCCTGCCACATTCAACACAAGATAGGAGCCACGCGCGCCGCCGCGTTCGATATCCAGGCGGCCTGCTCCGGCTTTCTCTACAGCCTCGTAACCGCCGAGCAGTTTGTGGCCAGCGGCGTGTACGATACCGTGCTGGTTATTGGCGCGGAAAAGCTCAGTTCGGTCATCAACTGGCAGGACCGCAACACCTGCGTGCTCTTTGGCGATGGCGCCGGCGCCGTGGTGGTGCGCCATAAGGAAGGGTGCAACGGCATCCTG
>JBGGNE010000269.1:0-25189 GCA_041287705.1 Methylacidiphilales bacterium
GGACGTGGATTGAAACTCGTCAAGATCGCCCTCTCCGGCCTCAGCTGGCCGTCGTCCGGGGAGTAATCCCCGGACACGGATTGCAGAATGCTGCCGCGATTTGACCTCTGATTGCTGTGGCTGTACGGTGCATGGATGGGGATAAAAGATCGTGCTGCGGGTGCTGTGATGGGTGCCTTGATCGGAGAAGCATTGGGCGTGGGGCCTCACTGGTACTATGACCTTGATGAGTTTCGCCGTGAATTCGGGGACTGGATCACCGATTACACGGATCCCAGGCCGGGGAGATATCATGCCGGGCTTAGGGCAGGGCAGTTGTCGCAGTCGGGAATGATTGCGGAGATTCTGCTGCTGTCGGTTGTCGAAAAGGGAGGGTATGACGAGGCGGACTTCTGTCGTTGTCTGGAGGAAAAGCTGTTTTCCTGTCTGGATGGAACACCCATGTCTGGTCCGGGTGGCTATACCAGCCAGTCGATTCGCGAAGCGTGGAAACGACGCGTTGTGGAAAAGAAGTCGTGGCAGGAAACGGGTGGTCACGCCGATACTACGGAAGCGGCGGAGCGCACCTTCATACTTGCTGCCCGATATGCTAAAGATCCCGGCAGGGTCGCGATTAGCTCAAGCTCCAACTGCACGCTGACTCAGGCTGACGAGGCTATTGTGGCGATGACTACGGCTTACAGCTGTATGGTGGCCTTTGCCGTGCAGGGCGAGAAGTTTACCGAGGAGCTCAGCGACAAGATTATGGGCATGGTGAAGGCCGGATCTCTGCCTTTTCATGCGGTTACTTCTGGTAAAATCAGTCCGCCTGCCTCCGGTCCGGCCCCAGCCTCCCGCGCCGGGCAATTTTCTTCACCGGATGCTCTGCTGACTCCGTTTTATATGGTTAAGGCGGCGCACGATCCGTCGATCGTTATCGAGCCGGCATGGAAGGTTTCGATTGTCTACGGGATGCCCTGTGCGATTTATCATCAGCTTCCCGCCGCCTATTATCTCGCTTCGCGATTTGCGGATGACTATGAATCGGCAGTGCTGCACGCCATCAATGGTGGCGGCCAGAATCAGGCCCGTGCGATGCTGACTGGTGCTCTGGTAGGTGCGCAGGTGGGTCTTTCCGGCATTCCGAAGCGCTTTCTGGATGGCCTGGAAAACAGCGCGGAACTCACCGCACTGGCTCTTCGGCTTGGGGAAGATGCGGAGCGTTAAAGAGATTGCGGCAGCGGAGATAGCAGCGCCAATCCTGACGGCAATATCGCCAGGGTGGCATACGTCTGCTTCCGCCGCCCTGGCATCGACCCCAGGTATGGCTTCTTAGATTAGAATAAAGACGGGAACAGTGAGCCTCCGCCACCACCACCACCGCGGGGAGGGGGACCGCCGCGGCCACCCGGACCTCGGGGACCACCGCCAGGTCCTCCATGTGGACGCTCCAGATTGCTTGGCTCCGCCTTGGCGAAGTAGCCGCCGATGATGTAGGGGAATTTACCTGGCGTAACATGATAGTGCCAGCCGCGTACGTCGTCATGGACGGCATTGAAGGCGTTGAGCGGCCTGGCGGTGGAATCCTTAGCCATGAGTCCGGCGGACTCGTAGGGGCCATAGATAGGGAGGCCGTCGAAGGCGAAGCCGATGACTTCGGACGGGGCATCACCCTTATCCACGAAGGGCGTGTTCACGCAGATGGGGTACTTGTGGTAATGGTACTGGTTCATCGGATTGGGGTGACCGCAGCAGTAATCCATGATGTTGGAGGCGTCCTCCATGCCGGCATCGAAGGGGTTATAGAAGGGAACACCGTTTGCCGCGACTCCAACAGGGCCCATGGGCAGTGCGCGATTTTTGTTGTGGGCGTCCATGGATATGGCGCCGGGGTTGATGACCGGGTTAAGCGGCAGGCGATAGGTGCTCTCGATCTCCTGGATGTAGCTGGGGTTAAAGCCCGGGAACAGCGCGGTGGGATGGTTGGGCAGGCCGCGCGTGCGTACCGTAAGGAAGCCGTCGCCCTTGAAGGTGAGGACGACGTTGTCCTTCACCAGCTTGTCGCGCGTGACGATGTTGCCGTCGCGGTCTTTATAGCCGGCGCGCAGCCAGGAGGTCATGTTGTGCAGGAAGGGATTGTAGTACCGGCTGCTTTTGTAGAAGAGGCGATCGGCATTGTCTTCCGTAACGGTAAGGCGGTCGGTTGCCGAGACTACTTCGCCGAGAGCAGGCTTGTAGTACCAGCGGCCACCAAGCGAGACGAGCGTGGCTTCATCGATCACCGCGCTGGGCTGCGCTGCAATGCGCTTCGCGGGATCTACACGGCCAGTAATGGACTCCAGGCGCTGGACCAGAGAGAAGTCATCCACGAGGAAGGCGGCGTTCAGGATACGCGTTGCCGTGGAGCTGTCGCAGGAGACGGTGAGGCGCACGGCATCCACTTCCTGAAAGGGGATAAGCTCTTCCAGCTCGTAGCTTCTCCAGACGGCGGCACCGCCTGCGTTGTAGTCGCCATTGATGGTGAGGTGCTTGCGGTCGGCGGCAATTTCGCTGTAAATGGTTCGCGAGGCGCAGTCGAGATAGTTAGTACCGTTTTTGGAGAAAAACTCGATCTTCATTTTCAGCGAATCGTCCTTAATGCTGAAGCCATCCTCGGCCAGACCACGGAAGCGGAACATGATCCAGCGCCCTTTGGTCTGGTCGATGCCCGTTACCATCTGACTCACCGAGCTGCCCGCAGGAGCGTTGCCAGGGAAGATAATGCCATTGGTGGCGAAATCGAGCCGCCCTCCAAGCCGTCCCCAGAAGGCGGCGCCCTGAACGAGGTAGTTGTTCGGGAGCTGCTTTCCTGGCGCGAGTTCTTCCATCGCCGGGTTTTGCACCAGATTGACATTGCCCGCGTGGCAGCTTAGAACGGATGCGCCGAACATAAGCAAGGCGGTGAGTATGCGCTTCATATATTGAGGAGAAGAAGTGTTGAGATGAAACGATTCTTACGAGATCAGGGAGGCTGCGGTTGCGGCGAAGTTGGAGGCTGCCTCCAGGGAAGGCTCGGAGTTCTTGCGAAGGGCTTTACGCACGGGCGGATCAATGAGTTCTATCGACATCGTCGTGTCGTTCCAAAGGCGTACTTCCAGGTGGCCGACTCCAAACCTGGGTATGAGCGAAGCGTGCAGACGTTGCGGCGTGTGGGAGGGACGATGCGTATCCTTGGGGGATTTCAGGCGGCTATGGACGACATAACCCTGATCACCGGCTTCGAGGCCATAGCGGTACTCCAGCAGCCCGGCGCCGATGAACGGATCGGCCAGGCCGTGAACGCCACGGAAGAAGCCACGGTGAAAGGGCACAGGGCTGGCGAAATCACTCCACTCCGCCCCGGGATCCGCAATACAAGGTACCCGTGCCAGCGCCACGGCAAAATGAGCAAGTACGCTCTCGCCCACGCCGTCGTAGTCCGTGGTGTAGAAGACCTGGTTTGAGATAAAGGCGGTAAGTTGGGCCGAATAACGCAGAGATCGAAGGCGGAAGCGGCCCATTTCATCGAAGTCGACGAGAATCGTTTCTTCGCGGTTCCTGCCGTCCTCGGTTGTGGTGCGATAGCGGTATTCGCCGGGAAGCCAGTCGGAGAAGAGCTGATGCAGCGCCGGCAACGGTACGGGCCAGGTGAGGCGGGCTCCCTCCGCAGGTACGCCGGAGGTTGTGTAGCGCTGGGTGGCGGCTGCTTCGTCTGTCTCCACATAGTGCCGCAGGCAGAAGGGGCGTGTGGCCCCGCCGGGATAGGGCGCGTCCTGCACCTGCATGTGAAGGTGAGGGATCGGCGAGCGCCCGGAGTTTCCGCAGCGGGCAATCGGCTGGCCGCAGTACAGGCGCTGTCCATTAAAGACAAGCAGCGTACCCTGGCGAAGATGGCCCAGCAGCACGTGATAGCCCGCCTCGTTGTAAATCACGACGTAGTTGCCCCAGTTATCGGCAGGATTGTTTGAGCCAGGAGCGTTGTCGTGGACGTGGCTTACCGCGGCGACAACCGTACCGTCGCACGGGGCCAGCACGGTTTTGTCGAATATATGGTAATCCTCCAGCTCGTGGCCCAGCGCGATCCAGCGGCGGCCGTTACGCGAGATCTCAAAATCCAGCGCCCAGTTCCACGGAGCACGATGCGTCGTTTTGCCATCCACTCCCTGCGTTATGATGCACTCCTCCTTTAGTGGCAGGCTGAGGGCCGGCACGTTGAGGTGCGGAAAACGGTGAGCATCAAGCACGACGAATCGGCCTGCGGTCTCAGGCAGCATACCCGGTGCGGGAGAAGGATGCAGGCCCGCCGCCTCCCTGCGCTGGCGAAGCGCAAAGACGAGAGTCAGCACCACAAGATTGTAAGGCAGCGCACTAGCGGGGAGACCGAACTGGCGCAGAGGGCCGCTGAGAGCGACGGCGACCAGCGCGACGAGGAACGTTCCGCCCATGGCCAGCGCCAGACTCTTTCGGGAAGGAGCAAAGTAAGCTGTGCCCAGTGCGATGCCGCAGAGCAGGAAGTTGAACCCGCACCAGACAACATTGTCCGGATCGACGGGGTAACCCAGCAGCATCAGCGTACCGACACCCGTGGCGAAAGAGCAGACGGCCGTTAGTGCTGCCAGCGGCGACACCGAGGCGAGCGCCAGAAACACCAGAATGCCAGGCAGAACTCGTGGCTGGAACATCATTGCCCCGAATGTCTCGAAGAATGAGCGGGCAAACTGCGGCAGCATGTAGAGATCCAGCCACGGATTCATTTCCCGCAACGGCGGCAGGGCATGCCCGGCGATGGAGACGGCGAGGAACGTCAGCGCATAGGCCAGAATTGTGGCGGGGATGCTCTGCGGAGAGAGGCTGAACTGCTGGCCCATCCACTTCTGCATGGCAATGGAGAGGAAAAGCCCGCCGAGCACTGCTGCCAGCCACAACGCGAGGAAAAGCGGCGGCGGAAACTGGTAGGCGCGGTTCATCAACCCCAGGGTCAGGCAGACCAGCAGGGGATTGAAGAGGATGAATCCATTGCGGACCGCAGAGCGATCGAAGCCGAGCGCCATAGCCAGCCCGCCCGCCAGCAGAACGCCTGCCACGCCGCTGAGGCCAATCTCCGGCGTCAGCAGGCTGATGCACAGCAGCATCCAGCCCAGGCGACGGCTTGGCGAAAAGAACAGGATGGCGTAGGCGCGAGGCAGTCCACGCAGCAGGCATTGCCATGGCGTAAGAGCTGCCCCTGCTTCGTAAGAGTAATCGGGAATGGAGATCATAACCTGGTCTTTGTCCTTGCTGTGTTCAGCTCTTCCTGCTCAGGCTTCGTTTCAATGGGCCTGCCATTGCCGGGGAACGGCAGAATGTCAGCTTCCCGGTGCGATCTGTTCTCCTGCAGGTGCGCGGGAACTTCTTCCAGTTCCTGCACGTATCTCAGGTCTTCGCGGCGGCGGATGACATGGACGCTCTGGTCCAGCCCAATCATCACCACCGCCGGGCGATATGTGATGAACTGCATCGACTGCGTAATGTTATAGGCACCGACCGGATGCAGGACGATCTGATCTCCAGTGGTAAGCGAGGGCAGGGGAGCTTCCTCGCGCAGCACATCAATATTCATGCACAGGCAGCCGTAGACTGTAGTCGGCACCGGCGTGCCCAATACAGGTTTGGCGGGCAGGATGGACGGCTGATACCAGGCCGTGGTGTAGAGGAGGTTTACGCCCGCATCCACAACCAGCGCAGCCCGGTCGCTCTGACTCGTGAAATCATGAGCGGCGGCGCTTGCCACTGCTCCCTTTCCATACGCACCCAGAACGCTGCCCAGCGGCACCGAGGAGGCACCGGGACGGCGCTTTACCGCAACCACGCTGGAGATAAGGTAGCCCGCCTCGTCTACCAGAGCGCGGCCTGTCTCCAGGTACAGACGGGGAAGCTTGCGCCCGGATGGCCAGTGCTCGGTAATGGTATCGCATATTGCCTCCGCATACCGATCGAAGCCTGGTGTCGCCTGCTCCGGCGGCAGGTACTGGCCGTGCAGCCGGGCGCGGGAAGCAAAACCGCCGCCGCAGTTCAGGTAAACTATAGGCCCGGCGCCCAGCTTCTCGGCCTCCAGGGCCAGCTTTACCAGTATTGCGGAGGACTGGCGATAGGCGTCGGGTTCAAGTACAAACGTGCCGATGTGCGCGTGGAACCCCTGCAGGGCAAGCCCGGGCATCTGTACGATGCGGCGCACGGCCCGAAGCGCTTCACCGTTTACGGCACTGAACCCAAACTTGGACCATACGGCATGGGTTCCCGTATCAACGAAAACACGAAGGGCAATGCCAATCGGCTTCTCGTGGGCGGACCTGGCCGCGATGTCGCCAAGCAGCAGAAGTTCGTCCAGGTTATCGACCTGAATGAGAGCTCCTTCCGCCGCGGCGCGTTCCAGTCCGGCGCGCGTTTTGTAGGGACCGTTGAAGATGATGTCACTGCCTTCCACGCCGTTTTGCCGCGCTTTCTCGTACTCGAACTCGGAGACAACTTCGGCCATTGAGCCTTCCTGGTGAAAGACTTTGCAGATGGCGTTGAGGTAGTTTGTCTTGTAGGACCAGGCGAAACGGACATCCGGATAGCGGCGATCAAATGCACGGCGCGCCTCGCGAATCTTTCCGCGCAGTATTGCTTCGGAAAACACGAAGAGCGGACTGCCGAATTCCCGAACCAGATCGGCGACGGGTACGCCGTCAATAGCCGAGCAATGCGGAACGGCGCCAAGTCGAAAAGGATTGAACGGCTCGGAGCCCAGCCGCTGCACCGTGGCGGGATAATAGGCGAGCTTTCTGATATTCATGAGCGCGTTCCCGTTGAGCTCGAATCCACGACTTCATCACAAGCAGGCTGGAACAGCGAAAGCGGTTGCGGTGCGATTACGGCATCTATATCGACGTCGCCGATAAGGCCGCCGTAGTTGCTTACATCACCCACAACCTCTATCTGGTGGCGAACGAAGAATGCACCCGGTCGGCAGGGAGGCATCGCCCGGGATATGTGGCCTTCCAGGATCACCTCCAGAAGCGCCGCGGCAAAGTTGGAACCGAGCATGGAAGGGAAATCGACCCACGCGGGGAAGCGTGGATTGATCTCGATAAGGACGTAGCCGCCGGACGCAGTGTCGCGAATCAGCTCAATCTCAAACGGACCGCGCCAGCACAGCTCGCGGATCAGCTTCCCGCACAGGCGATCCAGCGTCTCGTCGCGAACAACGATGGCGCCAAGTCCCTTGCCCTTGTCGCTGACAATGGTCTTGCGGACGGAGCATTGCGCGACGATGTTGCCCATGCCGTCGCCGATTCCCATGACGTTGAATTCCGGCCCGGTAACGCGCTGTTGCAGGATGACTGGCGCCCCCCATTCGGCCAGAAGATGTGTGGCGGCAGCGTGCACCCCAGCTGTGTTGTAGACAAGCTGCGCATCGTAATAGGGTCCCTTTACAAGCAGCGGCATCCCCAGATCCGCAACGGCCTGATGCGTGCGGGCTGTATCATGAAGAACTACAGTTTTTGGCACTGCTACATCGCATGCTTCGGCCAGTTCGGGCAGATTTTGCTTGGCGCGGCGCTGAAGAGAATTCGCCTCCGGCAGGAAGACCTGGATGCCACGTCGGGCGAACTCCTGGCGCAGATTCACCAGAAGCGCAATCTCGGCGTCCAGAGTCGGAATCAGAATGTCAATGGGGCACCAGCTATGGACGGCGTCCAGGCGCTCAAAGAAGGCGGCGACACCCGAGGAGGGATAGGGCATCAGATGCACTTCGTCCGGACCATCCTCGGCGTAGATGCCGCTCTCCATCACATCATATACCAGCCCCAGAATGTGAAGACTGGGCCATGCCCGGCGAAGGCTGCGGATGATGCCGGCACCCGGCTGCGGATTTTCTCCCCGTTGCAGACCCGTTACTGCCACGCAAAGCTGCTTCATGATGCGGCCTCCACCCAGTTGAGTTGTTCCAGACGGGAGAGAAACGTATCGAGATCGCGACGGGCGGTCGCCTCATCCACATCATATCCCTCCAGCAGATGACGCAGAAGCGTATCTGCAGTTGCTCCGTCCTGCAGCATCCGCACAAGGTGGGTAGCGCAACCAACCAGACGGAACGTTTCGCCGGTAACGGGATCAAGCGCGATTCCGCGTCCATCAATCCTGAGGTTTTGTAAAGTGGAGGTCATAGGTTTGTCGTTATGGACAAATCCTGCGCCGCCCGCGTAAAGCTGCGATGAAGCCGGAATGTGAAAATTGTAAAGGAATCGTAAATTGGGACGACTTGAGGGAATGGGACGTGATATTTTCTAAGGCACACCGACGCAACTAATTCTAATGAGCTTTCAAGCTAAGGAGTCTCCGGAAAATAACCTGCATAACTGGATCCGCCGCTTTTAGGCGAGCAGCGTTGGAATTCCGATCGGCGCCTTAGTCTAATGCACCCCTCCATTCCGCCTTGCTCTTATCTCAAAATCGACGACTTAAGTTGCACAGTTTATTTTCCGGAGACTCCTAAGACGAATGCCCTTGTCTTTTGTGTCAATTGCGGCGTTGCTCGTCGGTTGCCTGCTATTCTAACAGGCGCCCTCCTCGCTCCATGCTTTTGACACAAAATCCTGCGCCTTCACCTCATCTTGAAAGCTCATTAGAATAAGACCATCTTGCAGAAATGGTCTTAGCTGCCCGCCATTGCCATGATTCAACGCCCTTCCACTCCTGCCGAACCGCCTGTTGATGACGGCCCTCGCCGCCTGCTGGTCATTGATGACGACCGGAAGCTGTGCAGGCTGCTCACCGACTATCTGGAGCCTCTGGGCTACGTGGTAGCTGCCGTGCACACAGGCCCGGAGGGTGCCGAGCAGGCCGTAAAGGGGACGTGGCACGCTGTTATCCTGGACATGATGCTACCCGGTATGGACGGGCTGCAGGTGCTGCGCAAGATTCGGGATAAATCCGACGTGCCGGTGCTGATGCTCACCGCCCGTGGTGATGAGGCGGACCGGATTGTGGGGCTGGAATTTGGTGCCGATGATTACCTTCCCAAGACATTCTCCACCCGTGAGCTTCTGGCTCGCCTCCGTGCTGTGACGCGCCGGCTTTACCGTCCCCCGGCAATTGAGCCTGTCGCAACCGCCGATATCACAGTTGGCGAGCTTCGAATCATCTCCAGCGCCCGAACCGCCCTCCTTGGGGATCGCACACTTAATCTTACGCCGGTAGAGTATGACCTGCTGCTGTGTATGGCTCGTGCCGTGGGCCGGGTGAAGACGCGCGATCAGCTTCTGGAAGAGATCCGCGAGCGTGACTACGAAGTCTTTGACCGCAGCATCGATGTTCACATCTCAGCGCTGCGCCGCAAGCTTGGGGATGATGCCAAGTCGCCCCGCTACATCCGCACGTTCCGCTCTGCCGGATACATGCTTATCCATCCAGAGGCCCCGTGAAAACCCGGTTCCCTCTCTTTGCGCGGCTGCTGTTGTGGTTTTTTGTCAACGTGGCGGTGGTGCTGATCGCACTGTTTCTCACTATTCGCTTCCAGTTTGCGACACAGTTCCGGGGATTTCTGCCGGATACTTCGCGTCCGCAGACCCAGGCAATGGCGGAGGTGCTTATTCACGAACTCAGCACAACGCCGAAGGAGCACTGGGATCAGCTTCTGGCGACGAATGGGACGGCCTACCACATGGAGTTTGCGCTGTACGGTAAAGGAGGGGAGCGGATGGCCGGTCCCGAAATGATGCTTCCTCCAGACGCGGATTCTGTGATCCGAATGACCGTGGGCCAGGGACCGCCACCTCAGCGTGGCGATCCACGTGGCGCAAATGGCGGGCCGCTTCCCGGCTTTTTCCCAGTCGGCGCTGGTGGTCCCGGCGGTGGCCCCGGGCCCGGCGCGAACGGTCGCATCCTGCCGGAATTCCCTCAGAGGGTGATTCGCACGGAGCATCCCGAAACCTTCTGGCTCATGATTCATCTGCCCCTTGACCGGCTTCAGATCGAAGGGCTTTCGCCCATGATGCTGGTGGGCCGGACAAACAGGCCAACCGAGACGCCTCTTCTCTTCAATCCCAACCCCTGGCTCTACCTGGCGGCGGGCACCATCGTATTTTCCTCGCTCTACTGGCTGTTGCTCACCCGGAATCTTACCCAGGTCATCGCCCGCATGACCAATGCGACAGAGGAAATTGCGGAAGGCCGCTTCGATGTGCATACGTCAGAGGCTCGCAGCGACGAACTGGGCCGGCTCGGCCTGGCAATCAACCGGATGGCGTCGCGGCTGAAAGGGTTTGTCACCGGGCAGCGCCGCTTTCTTGGTGATGTAGCGCATGAACTCTGTTCGCCACTGGCGCGCATGGAGGTGGCCCTCTCCATTCTGGAGGAGCGCGCGGATCCCAGGGCGCAAAGTTATGTCACTGATGTCCGTGAGGAAGTCACCCACATGCGCAAGCTCGCACATGAGTTGCTGAGCTTTTCCAAAGCGTCCCTTGCCGGCCCGCATATCGGATTGCGCTCCATCTCTGTGGCGGAAACAATTGCGGAAGCCGTGCGCCAGGAGCACTGCCAGGACGGGCAGGTTCAGGTTGCGGTGCCCGCCAATCTTCGGGTGTCCGCACAGCCGGATCTGCTTTGTCGCGCCATCTCCAATCTGTTGCGCAATGCTATCCGCTACGCCGGCCACGCGGGGCCGATTTCCGTGGCTGCATGGAAGGAAGGCGCTGATCTCATCATTTCCGTTGCGGATCAGGGACCGGGTGTGCCTGAGCGGGAGCTGGAACGCCTGTTCGATCCATTCTTTCGCCTGGATGAATCCCGCGCCTCCGATACCGGCGGAACCGGGCTCGGCCTTGCCATTGTAAAGACCTGTGTGGAAGCATGCCACGGCACTGTCACCGCCTCCAATCGAATGCCCACGGGCCTCGAAGTACAGCTCCGCTTCCGCGACCAGCGTGATGCTGGAAACAGTGTGGCAGCTACCGTCGAAAAATCTGCCTCCATGTCACAATTGAATGCAAGTATGGCTAATTCATTTGAGTTGAAGAAGTCTGTCTGACATTTGATTTCTTATAAAAGAAAAGCATATATCCTCTGCTGGATTGCAAATCATCCATGTATAGATAGACTACTGCAATCCCAGTCATTACAGTTCGGGGTTAACATTAGCACCACTAACTGCAGAAGATCAGCACCAGAAGCTGTGCGCAGAGGATGCGTAACATCATGGTAAGAGGATAAACCGTGGCATAGGCAACAGACGGGGCATTCGACCCGGTAAGTGTGCCCGCAAAGGCGAGGGCGGGGGGATCCGTCATGCTGCCCGCCAGAAGGCCGCAGACGTGCATGTAATTCATCTTCAGCCACATGCGGGCAAGAAGACCCACCAGAAGCAGCGGTACAAGTGTAATGACCGCACCTGCCAGCATCCAGATAAGGCCTTCGCCATTGGACAACAGGGCGAAGAACTTGTCTCCCGCCTTGAGACCTACGCAGGAGAGAAACAGCACAATTCCCAGCTCACGCAGCGCGGAGTTTGCCGTGGCCGGCATGTACCACACCAGCGGTCCTACGCGGCCAACCCAGCTAAGCAAGATGGCCGCAAGAAGCGGTCCGCCCGCCAGACCCAGCTTTACCGCAGCAGGCATCCCCGGTAACTGCAGGGGATAGGAGCCGATGGCCACACCCAGCCCAATGCCAATAAAAACGGTGATGAAGTTTGTCGAGCTCAGCGCCGTTACCGAGTTGCCTACTTCCTTTGCCGCCGACTCGATGTCCTTTTCTTTTCCCACCACCTGCAGGGTGTCTCCAAACTGCAGGTAAAGATTCTGCGTGGCGGGCAGCACGATCTCCGCTCGAACAACCCGCGTTACGGTAACTCCAAATTGCTGATTAAGAGCAAGCTCGCCAAGGGTCATGCCCAGGACATGCTTCTCGGTCACAATAAGGCGTCGGATCGTAACCTCGCCCGGCGCATGCACCAGATCTTCAGCCGACTCTCCCCCGAGCATCAGTTTCGCCTCGGCCAGATCGGACCGCTTGCCAACTGCAACCACCATATCACCGCATTCAAGCAGCGTCGTCCCCGTGGCGGGATTTACCACTGTCGTACCCTTCTTCCTTATGCGGGAGATGACCACCCCCATCTGCTGCAAAGCCGGTAACTGGCTGATAGCTAGCCCGTTGAGGAGGGGATTCTGCACGTTAAGTGTGATGTGATCTACCGCATTATTCACCTCATCCTCACTACCCTTAAGCGCGGCGGATTCTGCCGACAGGTCTACCTTAAAGAAACTGCGAATCCCAATCATGGTTAGCAGAATTCCCACTATGCCGAAGGGATATGCCACAGCATACCCAAGAGCGGCAACCTCCGAAGTCAGCCCGGTTTTGAGCGGCGACAGGCTCTTAATCGCTTCCTGAGCAGCGCCCAATGATGGCGTATTAGTCGTGGCGCCGGAGAAGATGCCCGCCATGGCAGCCATATCCACCTTCAGCAGCAAGCTCAGGAGAATCGCGCAAAGCGCTCCGGTAATAACAATGGCGGCACTAAGAAGATTGAGTGATAACCCCTGCTTGCGCAACGAGTTAAAGAATCCCGGACCGACCTGAATGCCAACGGTATAAACAAACAGGATAAGGCCAAATTCCCGCAACAGTCCCAGCACCTGCGGATCCGCAACTATGCCGAATTCCCTGGCGAAACTCGCGACGCCAATTCCCGCAAAGAGCGCACCCGCAATCCCCAGGTGAATACCGCCCACCCGCAATTCACCAACACCAAGGCCAATAACTGCTGTGAGGCAGATAATCATGAGTGTCAAACCGAGCGCCCCATCGCTGCTTGCCAAAATGGGGGCGAAACCTCCCCATATACCAGGTCGCGAATACTCCAACATGTGGACTGCATTCATTAGAATATCTAACATAACATAGTCCTTCAAAAAGTCATTAGCTAAACTACTTTATTGGGATTTGTTTTCCCGCACGAGAGGCATGCTCCGGCACATGAATTAGCAGGCACACCGGAAAATAGCACTTCCTATATTAGAATTGGTTAGATTTTGACAAACCATGGAGAGTTTGCCCGCCGCTTCCGGGATACTATTTGTGTATGAAGACGAATTCTCATCCGCAACAGATGCAGGCAACGGGATTCCGTCTGCGCACGAAATACTCCGCCTTGGCTTACTCTTAGCGTTTTTCAGCATCGTGCGACTTTCGCTCCTGATGGCCTGCCTTATGTTGCTACTCTGATCCCATCACCCCCTGCTTGAGTAGCGCAGTCATCATGCCAGCCGCTCAGCCATGCCCCAAAATGGATAGTGCGGTAAAGGCGACCGATAGCTAGGTCGTTACAGCCGGAAACAAAGGTAAAAGCCAATAGATTCCTGGCAGTCTGATTTGGTGCGATTGATAGTGGTGCTCACTATCAATCGCACCCTCTGTTTTTAGCCGCCGCGAGACGAGTTTGCGGCTACATTTCCGAACAATTGCGGCTCATGGCAGTACTACCGTTAATTGAAATTATCGCTTTGCTGCCGGCTCATATTCTATATGAGCTGGAATGAGATGGAGACTTTGCCAGGCCGTATCAGTGGTTTTTCTCCACCTTGGCATGATCATTTTTTGTATGAAAATTGGTCAGTTTTAGTCTTCCTGTAATTAGTGTTATTAGATATTGTAATAAGTGCGGCGGACCTGTATTTCGTCGCCTCAATCGGTCAGTGAGTATGCTGGCTGAACACTTTTCATGAGCTATTCCACGCACGTTTCCAATCCCGAGATCATATTAATCGGCAGTGGCGTTATGTCTGCCAATCTCGGTGCTATGCTCAAACGCCTTAACCCGGCATTTTCCATCCAGGTCTACGAACTCAGCTCTGAACTTGCACATGAAAGCTCGGACGGATGGAACAATGCTGGGACGGGCCACGCCGGAATATGTGAGTTGAGCTATACGCCGAAGCGCGAAGCCGATGGTACAGTTAATGTGCGAAAAGTGATCGATATTTTCGAGCAGTTTGAGCATTCCCGCCAATTCTGGGGCTATGCCGCTGCCAGTGGCATGATCGAGAATCCGCGCGAGTTTATCAATCCGGTCCCCCACCTGAGTTTTGTGCATGGACAGGAAATGGTGGAGTTTCTTCATGCCCGGTATGAGGGAATGTCAGCTCACCATTTCTTTGAGAGCATGGAGTTTTCCACAGACCGGGATGTAATCGGCGAATGGGCACCTCTCCTGACGGAAGAAAGAGGGAAGGAGCCCATAGCTGTCACGCACATGGAAGGCGGCACCGATGTCAATTTTGGCGTAGTTTCTCGCAAGCTGCTGCACTGGCTGAGTGAGCAAAAGGATTGCGGAATTGCGACAGGACATCGCGTTATCGGACTTACGAAGCTGGCTGCGGGTGGTTGGCAGATTCGGGTCAAAAATCTCGAAACGGGTAAAATTTTTACCAATCAGGCCATGTTCATTTTTGTTGGTGCCGGGGGAGGCAGCCTGAGTCTGCTGCAAAAGGCTGGTATCCCTGAGGCTATTGGTATGGGTGGCTTTCCCATCGGTGGACAATGGCTTGTGTGCGACAATCCTGAGGTCGTAGGACGCCATCTGGCTAAAGTTTATGGTCAGCCTTTGCCTGCTGCCCCCACTATGGCAGTACCGCATCTGGATACGCGTGTACTAAACGGCAAGAAGCACCTGCTTTTTGGACCGTTTGCGGCATGGACGACCAAGTTCCTGCATACGGGTGGCAGTTTTCTGGATCTCCCATTTTCCGTACGGCCCGGTAACCTGCTGACTCTCCTTAACATTGGCGTCAGCAATCTGAGTCTGGTGCGCTATCTCATTCAGCAGGGTACTCAAAGCATGAGCGACCGTCTCGATGTACTTCGTATTTTCTATCCCGGCGCGCGGGCAGCAGACTGGACGCTGAAGGATGCCGGCATCCGTGTTCAGACGATAAAGAAATCTGATGGTAAGGCCGGCATTGTCCATTACGGTACAGAGATTATCACCAGCGCAGACAAAAGTATCTCTGCTCTGATGGGAGCTTCACCAGGTGCCTCCGTATCGGTGGATATTGCGCTCAACGTGGTGAAAAAGTGTTTTCCGGGCCTTCTCTCATCTTCTGATGGAAAAGCTATGATGGATGAGATGATTCCCGGTTGGGACGAAGATCTTAGTGATCCCGCAAATGCAAATCGCTTCCGTGACATTAGTTGCCGGGCTACTGAAAATCTTCAACTTCAGCCAGCTCCAGTCTCGGTTTTAATCACTGCACGCCCCAGCAAAACGGAAGTAAAGAGCCGCCCCTAGTCACGCGGGCCTCTATGGGTTCTGGCGATTCTGTACTCCAGGGACTGAGCCTGGCCGATGAGCATCGGACTTCGGGACATGTCCCGGGAAGGATCGGTTGCAGGCTGTGCGTGGCTTTTGCCACGCTGCGTCAGGTGAGACCAGCCTGAGTAACTTCTGAACGACCTACATGAATCGAAATCTGTTTCTTGCGCCGGCTGAATGGTCAGCGCTGGGTGCGAAACTGGCGGAACCGTTTATTGCGCGGATTGCTCAGGATAACCTTACCGCGATTCGGCTGTACGACTCCCGGCGAGGTGCATCGATACTGGAAGTTCCCAGGGATCTGCAAACGGATCAGCCGCGCCTGACGCTTCCCTACCGTGTGATTAAGGGGCGCCTGCTGCGCGCGGCGGTGGCGCTGCATGCGAGTCATGACGAATCTGTCTGGAGCTTCGCGTCCGAAACCATCGACTACTTATGCCGCCGTGATTTCTGGCATATGCATCTGGAAGGCTGTCGCATCAAGCACTTTGATCTGAAGCTGGCGGATCTGCTTTACAGCGCCTGCTTTGTTCTGGACACATTTGAGGGTCGACTGGACGCGGCGCGACGGGAATTGCTCCTTTCCATCATGGTGGAGGAAGGCGTTCAGGCCTATCTGCGCGGCTGGGAGGCCAGAGACTGGTGGCGCGAAGCCGATTTTAACTGGGGCGCGGCAATTCACGGTAATGCGGGTCTTGCCGCGCTGTTTCTGGCGAATACAGATCCGGTCCTCAGTGGCAATGTCCTGGACCGAGCGCGCGCAGGCCTGGGAACGCTGATAGATGCGTTGCCTCGGGACGGCTGGTGGACAGAGGGTTGCATGTACCACACCACCACGCTGGGGCATCTGTCGGACTTTGTCATAGCCCTGCACAACACATCCGGCGACGACCTGGGGCTCTCCAATAATCCCAGGTGGTTCGAAGCGCTGGACTCCCGCCGATATTGTCTGGCTCCGGATGGTGAGGTATTCAATTTCTCCAACTGCAGTGGCGATGTGAAGGAATGGTGGTGCCCGCACATTTACTGGTGGGCGGAGAGGCTTGGCCACCCGGAGTGGACCGCGTTCGAGGACAGCATTTGCAAAAGCTGGTCGGATACCCATGGCGTTTTTCATAACGTGGAAGCGTTTCTCTATCGTGCGGTCGAGCCCGCTGCCTCTCTTAGCTCAGCTACGGCAGCGTTCCGGCAACCTTTGGATACCGTGAGGCATTTCCGCGGTCTGGACTGGATGACATGGCGTAGTGTAGATGGAATGTGGCTGGCATTTCGTTCCGGCAATAACGGCGGCAACCACAACAATCTGGATCTTGGCCACTTCATTCTGGGCTTTGGCAAAACTCGTTATCTCATTGATCCCGGCTATGGCTTTGTCAAAACCGCTCAGCACAACGCCGTCACGGTGCGAGGCAAAGATCAGGCCGATTGCGCCACGGCGCGCATCCTGCACTTGGGAGAACAAGAGGGACTTCTGTACATTTCGTGCGACCTGACGGAAGCTTACCCGCATGCGCTGGATTACCATGTTCGCACTCTGCTTCTGGTAGATGGCATCCACCTGTTCGTAATCGATCACCTCGCTGGACGAGATCAGCGCCGCGTCAGCGCAAACTACCACTTCCAGACTCTGCTGTCTGTGCGACCGATAATGGAACACGATGCCAATTGCGCAAGCATCGACGGGCCGGACGGCAGGCTGCTCGTGCATTCACTTTCAGGCCATGACAAGCCAAACATCAGCAGTTGGAAGGCCGATGACCAGAGTCTAACTGAACTGCGATTTACTGCCGCTGCGGATCTCCCTCAGGAAACCTCCGTATTGCTATTGAGTTTCGAGCCGAATCAAGCACCAGCTCTTGAATGGAATGCAGCGATTCATCTGGCTGAATTAACACACACCAGCATGGGGAAGAGGTGGCGGATCTCCCTCAATGGGACGGCTTTGCCTGAAGGCATATGATAACTTGTCAGGTGAAAGCATTTCCGAAGTTCTGATTTCTTGGAAACTTGAACCGGTGGCGTAATGCGTTACTGTAAGAGGTATGAAACCTCTCCTTCACCCTTCTATAGAAGATGTGACCGTTGAGGGCATCCTGCACGCCCTCTCCGATCCCACTCGTGTGGCGATTTACGCAAAGATTGTGGGTGCGCAGTGCTCAGCCACCTGCTCGGCCTTTCTTCAGGTGGATGAGCGCAACATTCCTAAATCCACGCTTTCGCAGCACTTTAAGGCGCTGCGCGACGCAGGGCTGATCCGCAGCGAACGCCGCGGGATCGAAATGCACAATACGTCGCGTTGCCAGGAGATCGACGGACGTTTCCCTGGATTGATTGCCGCGATCGTGAAAGCCCATAAAATTCAGCTCGAGCAGAGAGGCACAAGCTCCTCTTCAGGCAGACGCCGCCCGCCGGAAACCGCTCCGGCGGTGGTTACTTAACCGTGCTCAGGCTCTGGCTTTTTGCCTGGCGTGCCGTGCCGCTACTGCAGCAGGATCATGCATGCTGATGAGCATCTTCAGCGCGGAATCGCTGTCTCCACAGAGACACTCCATGTCCCTGAAACGAAGGACTTGGTATGTCTCTGGAAAGACTTGGTTAGACCATATCCCGAAGCCTCAACGACGAACCGTTGCAGGTCCTTTGTCGGCAGGAGCTTGGGCGGACTGAGGGCCATCTGGTGTCCCTTGCCATGAGAGGTTTAACTGAATATCTTCGGTGGTGTTATCTGGCCATTTGAGGCGGAGTGTCATCTCGCTCTCATCGGATTTAACCAACTCGGCCAACGGTGCTTTATCATTTTCTCCCAGAGGAACCAGCAGGTTGACCATACGCACCTTTTGCGCAGGTTGCTGAAGGCTAAGGGCCAGTCTGAAGCCGCGCTGTTGCGGGATTTCCTGTCCGGGAGCCAAACCTGAGGAAACTACCGTTGGTTCCATCTTCGACTCCGTAGCGGCCTGGGTGAGAGGAAGTACAGCAAGGGTGGCTTTGGGAAGTTTAGCGAGGAAGATGCTCCCCTCTGTTTTAAACTCGGCATCGGCATGACATAGCCACGTGAGTTGCTGGGGGCTGGCAGCGGTCATATCGTCTATCACCAGCAGCCAGTTCTTTGTCATAAGCAAACTGCGCTTTACACTTACACCTGGCGAGTGCTGCTGATACAGGCTGCCGAAATCGCCACTGACGAACCCGTAGTCCGGGGAAAGATATTCGCGGGTGATGCGCGCCTCATCGAGCGTCTTGTAGGGTATGTCGCGCTCGTACCAATAGGTACCGTCTTTGCCCTGTCCTTTGCCATTAATCAGCAGAGTGTTGTGGTCAGCCGTCCTTTTCAGTGTCAGATAACCGGTGTCAACCACCATGTAGGCTCCCTTCGCGTACATCAGAAAGGCTCCGACATCGGGATGTACATGTCCTGTATTCATCGTCCAGTCCTTAAGCCGGTCCACTTTGGGCGCGGCACCATGTCCCAGCGAAGGTCCACAGCGAAAGAAAAAGCTCGTTGCATCCGCGTCCCAGCCGGAGCGCCACGTCACCAGCCCGTGATCTGCAAAGTAGTGGTAAGGCTTGAGACTGCTGATCTCGGCCGGTTTAATCTCGGGGTTGTACCAGAGAAAAGCTGTTGCGGGGTAATCTTTCTCAGGCTTACGCGTATGGTACATTTCCGCGGCAGCCTGGCTCTCAGGTGAGTTGTTGGCTGAGGCGATCGCCCAGAGCATGGAATAATTGTTCACGCTGATAGTGGGCCGTTTATTGGGTTCTTTCCAGCCGCCGGCGTCTCCAATGTCAAACAGACCGGGAGATCCGGGCAGGCTGAGGTGCAGGGCGTTACGCCAGTTTTCGCTCAAGGCGGGGAGCTCAAGGAGTTTCTCTCCGGTTGCACGGGTCAAAAGTTCCGCACCGCGCACATGCCAGTGCAGCGCGTAGGTCCAGTAACCAACGCCTTCGTGGTAATAGCCGTCATTCCCCAGTACGTAGCGGCAACGGCGCAAAATAGCGTATGAGCGGTTCAGCCAAACTCTGGCTTCAGGTACTTCCTCGGCAAGCACCAGCGAAGCTGCGGTCAGTGCCACGATAGGGATATAGGTGTGGTTCTGATCGTAGCGGATTTTCTCCCTGGTGTTGGCGGGATCATGATCCGCAAAGATAGCGCGGGCATGGCTTATCAGTCCTTCACGGATTATCTTGCGTTCGTCATCCGTAAATTCGCTCCAGAGAATGTCATAACCCACCGCCATGTGGTAGAGGTACCAGGAGGCGGCGAGATCAAGATTGGGGCGATACAAGGTCCCCCACACCGGCTCCTTTGCATGGGCAAGCATCCAGCGCTTAACGCCGTCGCGAGTCTCCGCATCGCCGGTCACAAACCATGCAAGAGCACCAGACTGAATACGTTCCACCATCCAGTACTTGGCACCGCTCTTTATGAGATCTGCAGCAGGAACACTATTAGCGGACTTTACCGCCGTAGAGTTCGATATCACGGCATTCCAGAGCTCGGGACGCTTCTCCGCTTTCTTCATCAGCAGCGCTTTATCCTGGCCTGAAAAGAGAAGTCGCGGATGACCCGTATAGCTGGGAAGAAGCGGCACGGTCATACCTTTCAGGTCATCAGCAAGCGTGGCTTCAGGCGTAAAGCCGGTCATTTTGGCTGGAACACCTTTTACTGCCTGATCGATTTCAGCCTGTGTGACTGCAACTACAGCAGGGGGCTGAACCGTGGGAGTGGCAGTTGCAGACGGGGTTGCGGAAGAAGTTGGAGCTACCTTCATGGGGCCGGAAAGTTCGTAGTTGATGTCGCTGATCCACAATGTTTGCGCGGTTGCGCTGCCAGTTTCATCCCCATAAAGTACGAGGCCGTTGAAGCCGGTCGCCTGGGATTGATTCCAGTCGAACTGTTTGAGAGTGAGCGGCTTGCCTTCGTATGAGATTCTGAGGCCCGCCGTCGGTTCGTACTCAAATTCCCACTTCCTCCACCCCGGCTCGCTTCTTGGACTCAGGAATTTCATGGCCGCCCATGCACCTTTGGTTGAGGGATCGGTATCGATGAGGCACAGTGACCCGTTCTCCTGCAGGAATCTTGCGTACATGATGGCACCTACCAGCACACGGCCATTGGACTGCATCAGTCCCCAGCGGGGTCCTACCGCTTTGACTTTGCCCGGACTGCCAACAGTGCCATCATCATAGACTGAGAGAGTGAGCTTTCCTGCACCATCTTCCGGGCGAAGTTTGAGGACAGCCTTGCTCTTGGGATCCACCTTTATCGAGGGTGCGCCGCCAGGACCAGGCTTTGCGGGATCCATCTGCACGTAGCCTTCGATGGCCCAGTTCTTTATATCCGCAACGGTTTCCGCACTGGCGGTCGGAATCCATGCCAGGGTTGCAATGAAGATCAGAGAGGCAATTTTCATATAAGGCTTCTGGGAATTACCTGGCGTTTACAGTGACTAATCCGGCGTCCGGCACAGCCTGCACCAGAGCGTATGGCGCTCCTTCATGCTGCATGATTCGGGCGGCTACGGTTTTACCCGACTGAGTCGCGACAACTTCCTTCCATTCACCAGGGATACGCACCTTTACAGTAAGCGGGAAGTTGAAGTAGCTGTCATCCATCTCGTCGGTGAGAAGGAAGGTTATCTTTTCCGGTCCGGCCGATTCTACTTTGAGAGTTGCGGTATCGCGCTCCTGACCGTATTTGGCCACGTCGACAAAAAGCCCTACCCAAAGCGGTTCGCGATTCTCTTTGATGAACTCGAAGGTCTTCGCCATAAGCGGCTTGTTGGCGGTGTGACTGAACAGAATTGCCCATCCGCGGTAGGTACGTCCGGCGTTCAACTTGGGATCAAGAATATTATGGGGATTGCCCCAGGGAAATTTCTTGTCGTCCAGAATCCATGAACTCTGGGCGTTAAGCGACATGTAGTCGGTCATGTTGGCCATGTTTTGCGTACCGCGAGCTCCTCGCGCCACCCGAAAGACCTTGGCCGCAATTTTGCGATCGTTATGTTTGGTGAAGCCGCCACCGGGATACGCCAGAGCGGAAACATACTTGCCCGAGATGTTCTTCTCAATCTGGGCCTTGCTCTCCGCATATTCCCATTCTATGCCACGAGCAATTTCCTCGGGACTCAGCGTCAGGACTGGCAACGGAGGCCTGCCGGATGGTGCGGCGGCAGATTTCGGAGAAGCACCCGCATTGTCCGCGGCCTCTTCGGATTCCGCTGGGACGGCCGCCGGGCTGGCAGGCCCGCCTTCCATTTTAAACTTCGCAAGTCGCTCGGCAGTTGCGGCCCGAGATTTAGAGTAAGTCCATGTATTACTGCCCCAGCCTGGATCCGCCATATGAAGGTGGGTGACGGTGTGAGATTCAACACCATGCCCCAGAGCTTCCAGTTCACGGAACTGCTTCCAGTAACCCGTTGCGCGGTTGCTTTCCACACCGCCGGTAATCACGAACCACGTCACTTTGACGTCGTATAGCGCTGCCTGCTCCTTCCACCAGTCGATCTCGCCGGCGATGTTGTCGTCTACGCCCAGACTTAGTGCCGCGAGTTTGTCATCATGCCACAGACAAAGATCTGCTTCGCCCACCTTTTGCGGCCATACTTTGTCTGTCACCTTAAAGCGAGGAACTGTTGGCGTCTCGGGCAGATTGAAACGATTCTTCTCCTGCGCCTGTAACGCGGTGGGTAAGAACAGAGCGACAGAAAGCAAGAGCGCGCTATGGGTAAGCTTGCTGTAGAAAGACTGCAATGGTGTGGGCATAGGAAAAGCGCCTAGTTTCAGATAAAGGTTAAGCAGATATGCTGGAGAAAATCAAAGCTTTGATAAAGAAGGTGAGAGGTCGGCATCGGGTGCAGTTAACTTTGCAGTGGACTGACTACGCAGCAAGGGCGCTGCCGACGAGCTTGCAACTATCGCTTGACAGAGTGGCACAAAAAAATTAAAAAGGCAATATCAAAGGTGTGATTTAACCTTATTTTGGATTTACTCGTCCTTTTCTATTTCCTTTCCCTTAACCGATGAAACGACAATCAGACCGCTCAGGATCAAAATTCACTGCGATCATTCCGATCGTGTTACTTTCTGCATTCCTTATCCTGCGGGCTTCCGCGCAGTTGCCGGGTGAAGGGCATGAAACGGAATCCATCGGCAAGCCAAATGACTATACCAAATTACTGGCGGAATCCTTCCCGCCGGGAACGCGCGTGGAAAATATCCGCGTTCCCATGCGGGATGGAGTGAAACTTGCCACAGATGTGTTTATTCCGCCCGGTGCCGGACCGTTTCCTGTGTTGTTCTCCCGTGGGTATTACGGTCGCCTGAACTCGACGAAAGGGGCCAGGGGGACTAAAGATGGAGGACTCGTGTTTGTCGTACAGGATTGCCGCTCCGTTTTTGATTCGGAGGGGACCAAAGGTCGGCCTGATCTGAAATCCGCAGATTTTGAGATGAACGACTGTCAGGACGCCCTGCAGTGGATTGCGAAGCAGCCCTGGTGCGACGGCAAAATAGGTATGGTGGGTGCCAGTGGCAACGGAATTAATCCAAGTGTGGCCTATCTCGTAAAGAATCCTAATCTGGTCATCACTTCGCCAAGCATATCGACCGGTTATCCCTATTACTACTGGGGTTTTAACAACGGGGTGAGACGCGGGCTGTATTCCTGGCTGCGCAATACCAGCTTTGATACGAATCCCTGGCCGAAGCCTACCCTGCCTGGTTATGATGTGGAGAAATGGGATGCCATAGTGGCAGCGGCGGCAAAGGACAACTCCACGATACTGGTCACGTCCAGCGGCTGGTATGACATTTGCAGTGAGGCAGTGCTTGATCAATTTCAGGCATTTGCAGCAACGGGCAAGGTTTTTGCTCGCATCAGCCCCAACGCGCACGCCGGTAATCCTCTCTATCCATGGCCCAGCGCGAAAACGCCAACAGGAACTTTGGCGGCGCCTAAAATCTGGGATTTCCTGCTGGGTAAGGTGAAGGCTCCAGCCAGATCTCAGTTGATCTACTATGTCCTGGGGAATTTTCGCGATCCCTCCAGTCCGGGTAATTTCCAGAAAATCACGGATGTGTGGCCTGTGCCGAACACGCCGACGCCCTGGTACTTCCAGGCCAATGGCGAACTCTCACTGGTAAAGCCCACGATAAGCAGCGAGGCTGAAAACACGTCCATGGGCTACGATTATGATCCGAAAAATCCTGCTCCCAGCCTTGGCGGTAATTACACATACCTGGCGGTTGCGGGGCCTATGGATCAGCGACCGCTGCTGGAGAGGAAAGATCTGATCCATTTTGTATCCGCTCCGTTGCAGGATAACGTGCAAATTACCGGAAAGGTTCGAGCCACGCTCTATGTCTCCACCGATGTTCCAGACACTACTTTTATCGTCAAGTTTACGGACATTCATCCCGATGGCTATGAAATGATTGTGAGGGAAGGCGCTGCAATGGGGCGCAATGCCGTTGAGATAAAGGGCAGAAAGTCCCTGGAAAAGGGGAATGTATATCGCCTGGAAATGGACCTGTGGAGCACCGCAATAGTTCTGGCGAAAGGCCATAAACTGGGCGTTATCGTGACCAGCAGCAGCAAGGATGCATTTGAGGTCCATCCTAACTCGTTCGAGCCGGTTTCAAGTTATGATAACTCGCCGATAGCTCATCAGAAGATTCACTTTTCCGCCGAACATCCGTCCTGCATCACGCTTCCTGTCGTACCGTTCGACTCAACGGACTGGGGAGTACGTTAGGACGGTAGGGCATGGCAAAAAATGTTTACTGACTGTGGAAAAGATTGCACCAGATCAAACATTTGATATCCTCCGCTTATGTTGACGTGCAATCAACCACAGTCGCAGCATTTGCTGAATCGGCAGTGGACCACCGAGGAACTGCTGGCAGAGATGACTCTGGAGGAAAAAGCCACGCTTCTGGCCGGCGTTGACGACTGGCATATCTCCGGCGTGCCGCGCTTCGGGGTGCCGCCGATGCGGGTTACGGACTGCGGTCATGGCGTCACCCTCTGCGGTGAAATCACCAGCCCCGCAACCTGTTTCCCTACGGCAATCGGCATGGCGTCGACGTGGAATATCTCACTAATGGAGCGAGTGGGGAGCATACTTGGGCAGGAAACCCGCGCGCTGGGATGCTCCATGCTGCTGGGGCCGAAGGTAAATCTTCATCGCCACCCGTTAAACGGGCGCAGCTTCGAGACTTTTTCGGAAGATCCGTGGCTGGCGGGACTTCTGGGCGCGGCGATCATTCGCGGCATTCAGCGTGAGGGCGTGGGGGCGTGCGTCAAGGCCATGGCGGGCAACAATCAGCAGCGCGACCAGACTGCCGTTAGCTCGGAAATCGACGAGCGCACGCTGCGGGAACTCTATCTGCGTGTATTTGAGCTCGCAGTCGAGCGCGGGAAGCCGGCAGCGATCATGACCGCCTATAATCGCCTGAATGGTGTGCACTGCGCGGAGAATCGCTGGCTTATTCATGATGTGATTAAGGACGACTGGCAGTTCCCCGGACTTGTTGTATCGGACTGGCGCTCCGTACACACGCCCCAGGTCTACGCATCCGGGCTGGATCTGGAGATGCCTGGTAACGGCAAGTTCCTGAATAGGCAAGCCGTGCTTCACGCTATCAAGGAAGGGCTGCTGACCGAGGACGAGGTGAACGACAAGGCGGAGCGTATTCTGCGTGCACTCCTGAAATATGCGAAGCCGATAGGCGCTGAAGGAGAGATTTCGATCGTGGGCTCCGGCCTGGATACTCCGGAAAGCAGAGCTCTCGCTCTGGAGGTGGCCGAGGAATCTGTTGTGCTGCTAAAGAATGAGGGCCAGTTGCTTCCTTTAG
>JBGGNE010000270.1:0-3445 GCA_041287705.1 Methylacidiphilales bacterium
AAGTGCCTGGGACTGATGCAGCGTTGGACAGTTCAGTTGATCGGGAAAAGAAGGAATTGCGCCGGCCAAACACCCAGGGCATCATGTCCTGAATACGGCATAAAGACCGCGCTATAGAGAAAAACGTTTTACCATCCGGAAAATGAGACAGTCAAGGGCATTATTGGCCCTTTGGGAGCGAGTAACAAATGGAAACGTTGCTGGTTAACCTTCAGGACCCGGCAGACAACTTCTCCACTTACGTGCCAGTAAAAGGTCCGCAGCGATAGAAGCCGGCACCTCATAGATACGCTCTGCCGGCAGGTGTCTCTTCGTTTCCTCCACCCTGCCGCCACGCATCAGAGAGTGGATCTTTGCAACGCGTGGCGTCAGCTCCAGCGCAGCGTGGGCGTGCCGTCGATGCGTTTGGAGTGGTCGACAGGGTCGCCGACCTTGACGGTACCCGGGGCGATCTGGAAGGCCCACACCTGGAAGCTGGAGAGAATGGCGGCTCCATAGAGTGTGGAGAACGCTCCGTCCACGGCGTCCAGACCGTGAGCCACTTTCAGGCGGCCGATGCGCGGCACATTAAAGCGGGCGTCAACCGTATACCAGGTGCTGCCCAGGTAGACTTCGGCGTAGGCATGGAAATCCATGGCGCTGCCGGGATCGTACACGCCAATATCGGGCAGGTGGCCGGTGACGTAGCGGGCTGGAATGTTGAAGCAGCGGCAGAGCGCAATGACGGCGTGCGCGAAGTCGCGGCAGACGCCGAAGCGGCGGAAAATGACGTCGGAAGCAGAGAGTTCCGGGCTGCCGCTGCCGTAGCGGTACTCGATATTCTGATGCACCCAGTCGGCAATGGCGCGTACGCGTGCCGGAGAGTGGGTGATGGTGCCGAAGTGCTGCCAGGCAAAATTGAGGAGCTTGTCGCTGTCGCAGTAGCGGCTGGGCAGAGTATAGCGCAGCACGTCCGCCGGGTAACTTTCAACCGAGACGGTCGGCTCATGGTCGCCCTGAAGATCGGGGACGGAGCTGAATTCCACCAGCGCATCGTGGCGAATTTCGTTGCGGCCCGGACTCAGAACGAAGCGAATGGTGTTGTTGCCATACGCGTCTGCAAATTCCTCCCACGGGATGGGTTGTGGCGTGCAGGATACATGCTCGCTGGTCACGCGAAAATTTTCATCCTGTCGCGGACGCAGAACCATCAGGGCGGGCGTGGGGGCGCTGGCCTCGTAGACAAGGCTGCAGCCGACCCGGGCCGTCATATCGTAGTTGGGCATACTGATGGTAGTAGGAGAGGACGTATTATTGAATGGATGATTTTTAGGGATGAGATGCATGGACTTTAAGAGGGTGCCGTCGCCTAAAACGGGAGGCGCGATAGTGGAAGCGGCGGGGTGGATGGTAGTGATGGAATGTGAATGAATGGATGATTAGATGAAAGTATGCTTCCTGTTTTTATCTTATCGCCCTGCTGCCAGACTGAAGCCTCCTCTGGTAAAAGCAAGGCGGATATTAAAATCAGCATGAAATATGCCATATAAAACCCAATGTGCTTATACTTTTGCGCAAATACTTTGGACACAGCTAATTGCAGGGCGGTATCGCGCTATCTGCCCTGCGGCATTACTCTTCGCAGGCACTGCTGATTGCAATTTGCCATTTCATTTTGCGGAGATACGACGAGGGAAAATAGTAGCGACCCGAAGATCTCCAACAGGGCTGAAAAAGAGCGCTGTTGCGCATAAGACCAATTCGCCTCGTTAGTTGGAGGAAATCCGGGTTGCTTTTGGGCGCATGCATCGTTGCGATTTCAGTCATGCACTCCCTCAACCGCGCCTTGCCTGCACTTCAAAATCAATCCGGCTTTCCTCCCAGCTAACGATGCTAATTGGCCTAATAAGACGGATGAATCAATTTTACTTTTATACTCTACAAAAGTGTAAAAACCAAGGCTAACTCCTTGATATCAGGTTATCCGTTTGTATCTTTAGCGGAAAGGAAAGCGAGAATGGCCCCACTTTCAACCTTGACGCTTCCGCTGTGTGCCCTTAGATAAGCGCAGGATTGCCGCGCATCTATTCACCTGTACCAGCGAGACCACTCTCCCCTCCACTCCCCCAGGTCTCTACCGTACTGGTGTTTTTCCCTCCTCCCCACGACCGCACTGTCCTCCCTGGCCATGTTTAAGTACTTCTCCAACCTCTTCACGAACGACATCGGTATCGATCTCGGCACCGCTAACACCCTCGTTTACGTGCGGGATCAGGGCATCGTTCTGCGCGAGCCCTCCGTCGTGGCCGTACAGCAGGGCACCAAAAACGTCCTGGCCGTAGGCGACGAAGCCAAGCGCATGCTGGGCCGCACTCCAGGCCATATCGTGGCCAAACGACCCATGAAGGACGGAGTCATCGCCGACTTCGAAATCACGGAGGCGATGCTGAAGGCTTTTATCCAGAAAGTACAAACCCGTGCTAAAATCCGCCGCCCCCGCGTGGTCATCGCCGTGCCCACGGGCATTACGGAGGTGGAACGCCGCGCGGTTCGCGAAAGCGCCACCAGCGCCGGTGCACGCGCCGTATATCTGGTGGAGGAGCCCATGGCGGCCGCCATAGGCGTCGGTCTGCCGGTACAGGAGGCCGCGGGCAACATGATTGTGGATATCGGCGGCGGCACTACGGAGGTGGCTATCATTTCACTGGCAGGCATCGTGTTCAGCCGCAGCGTTCGCGTGGCCGGCGATGAACTTGACGAGGCGATCATGAATTACATGCGCCGCGCCTACAATCTCATGATCGGCGAGCGCTCCGCCGAAGACATCAAGATCAAGCTGGGCTCCGCCTATCCGCCCGATAAGGAAACGAGCATGGAAGTGCGCGGCCGCGATCTGGTCGCCGGTCTGCCCAAAACGCTCACCATCACCAGCCAGGAAGTTCGCGAAGCAATGATGGAGCCCATCCAGGTTATCGTGGAATCGGTCCGCATTACCCTGGAGCGCTGCCCGCCCGAACTCAGCGCGGATCTCGTGGAGCGCGGCATTGTACTCGCTGGCGGCGGCGCCCTTCTGCGCGGCCTGGATCGCCTTCTGGCCGAAGAAACCGGCCTCCCCGTCCATATCGCCGAAGATCCGCTAAGTGCAGTGGCAGAAGGCACCGGCAAGGTGCTCCAGGAAATTTCCTACCTGCCCAAGCTCGCCGAGATGGAACGCATGCGCTAATTAAGAGAAGAAGCGGATTCCTGATATAAAAGCCACAGGCGCGAGAACACTGTGGCTTGTCAGCTCTTCAGATTCTTTCTCCACGCCTGGATGCGCGCTGCCTTAGACCAATCGCAGACGTTAATTGGTACAAATCCTGGGTCGCTTTTGGGCGATAGCAGCGTTGCGCTTTCGGTCATGCATTATTCTAATGCACTCCCTCAATCGCGCCTTGCTCTCATCCCCAAATCGATCCCAGTCTTT
>JBGGNE010000271.1:0-16119 GCA_041287705.1 Methylacidiphilales bacterium
ATCAGGCGGTTGGCGAGATCGTACGTATTGGTAACAACGCGATTGGCAAGGTGGCCGGGATAATATTCTTCGATACGTACAACATTACCTGCTAAATCGTGCGCATATTGGATAAGGCAAAGGGCGCGGCTGGATGCCGTGCAGGCGTTTTGATAGATCGCACGGTTGGCAGCATCAAAGCCGGACGTCTCGGTATCGCCATTAGGCAATGTTTTGCGGAGGATATTGCCGTTAAGATCGTAGAGATATCCGGTAACGCGCGTTCCACCTTCCGTCATGGTGGTCAGGCGATTAAGCGCATCGTATGTAGATACGATGGTTCTGCTTGTACCTCCATATATAGTCTGCAGGCGATTACCGGCCAGATCATAGATATAAAAGTGCGTTACGCCGCCGCATGTCTCTGTTATAGCGCGGTTTAGCGCATCATACGTATAGGAGACGGTGGCCGCCGCGCCCTTGGCGGGCTCGGTAACGGAGAGCAGGCTGCCGCCGTCGTCGTAGGTGAAGTTGCGCGCGCTGTTGACGGCGGCCGTGGAGCCGTACACCACGCTTGCGGGGCGATTTCGCAGGTCGTACGTGTAGTCGGTAACACGTCCCTGGGCGTCGATGCGTTGTGTTTTGTTTACTGCGTTGTAAACAAAAGTCGACACCTGCAACAGCGGGTTGGTGCTGGTGAGATTGCGCTTGAAACCGTCGTACGTGTAGGTGGTCGCGTGGTTATTCCCATCGATCACCTTCGTGCGATTGCCCACCGCATCGTACTCGTAACTTACGGTAATATTCGCCGCATCCGTCGTCGTAAGTAGTCTGTTGAGAAGATCATACGTATTGGATGTCGTGCGCCCCAGCGGATCGACAACCGACAGCACGTTGCCGGACGCATCGTAACTTGTATGCACATGCGGCTGCCCCATGCCGCCATTCGGCAGCGGCACCGCAGGCGCGTAACTATCCACCGCCCGATCCGCATTGTCGTAAATAGTTGTGGCTGTGTTACCTCGCGCGTCGGTAACGGCAATAGTGCGCCCCGCGGCATCGTACTGCGTTGTGGCAGTCGGGCGGGACGTCTGGCCGCTCGCTTCGTCGTAAACGGCCGGCATCAGATCCTGAACCTTGCGGTTACGCGCATCAAAGACGAAGTCCGAGCGCCGACCCAGCGGATTTATCGCGGCGATAACATTGCTGGCCGCATCATAAATCGTTGTGGTAGTGGGCCTTGCTGTACTTCCATAGCCATCGCTGACGAGCGGCCCGTACGCAATCACGGGGCGACCTGCGGCGTCATACTCCGTTTCGGCGGCGCGACCTAATTCATTGATGGCCTTCCACTTAAGCCCGGTCGACGTATAAAACATCTGCGCCGTCGTCGCATCCGGATTGGTAGCGACAAGCGGCCGATTCAGCGCGTCATAGGTCACCGACGACTGCCGATTGAGCGGATCGGTTGTCAACACGGTGTTGCCTACCTTGTCGTATTGTGTGGTAGAAACAGCCGTTGCGCCACCCACCACGTACTCGCTTGTGGACTGCACCGGGCGATACAAATCGTCATAAACCACCTGGGACGTAAAGCCCCGCGCATCCGTAGTGCTCGTCGGCTTAAAGCCGGAGCTGTCGAACGCCGTACCGCCGGAGTTGGCGCCATAGGTAAAGGTCGTCTCATTATCCAGCGCGTCCTTCGTCTTGATAAGTCGTTGCAGCGCATCGTATTCCATATGCGAAACGCCACCCGTCGGGCTGGTAACCGTGAGCTTCGCGTTGGCCGCATTATGGGTAAACGACGTCGTAATATCGCTCGAATCGGCAACGCCGTCGCCGTTCATATCCCGCACCTGCGCGGTTAAACGATTCAGCGCATCATATTGATACAGCGTCGCAATGCCGTTCTCGTTACGCTCCAACACCTTGTTGCCGCGAGCATCGTAGCTGATCGTCTTGCTGGATCCATCCGCAAACGTCGCCGAAACAAGCCGATTGCGAGAATCGTAACGGAACCACGTCGTGCCGCCACGCGGATCGGTCGTCGAGAGCTTCGCGCCATTCGCGTCATACGTATGCGACGTCGTAATCGCCAGCCCGGCCGGATCCACAATCTCCTGCGCCACGCGCCCATTCGCATCCAGCACAAACTCCACCACCATATCCTGCACCCACGCCGGATCCCCCGCGCCCCCCTGCGCCTTCACCGTCTTCTTCGTCATCACGCCAGGAAAGGCCGTGCTCCCATACTCAAACTCCGACACCTGAATCGCCGTGGCAGAGCCAAAGGGAAAGACGGATTCCTTCGTCCGCCGCCCCAGCGAGTCCACCACATACTCCGTGCGCCGCCCTTCCTCATCCGTCACGCTGTTCATAATGCGCGATTCGCCAAAATAGGTAAACGTTTTGGTGTCGCCAAGCGCGTTCGTCTGGCTCGTGGGGTCGCCGTAGAAGCCGTTGATTGCCACGTTCGTCATGATGGCGCGGTAATCGACGGAGGCCGTCCATGCGTCTGCATGAGCAAATGTCGTTACGTTACCGCTAAAGTCGGTAATCTCTTTCAGTGCCATTGCAGCACCGATATCAAACTTGAAGGTTTCGCTGCCCATGTAGGATGCTGTGCTCGGGATACCATGGTCCAAAACCATGGTTTTGTAACAGAGCAGCTTAGCGTCATTACGATTGCGAAAAGCTTCCTGCACTTTAAACTCGGGTAACGCCACAATCTCTGCTTCTTCAAAACGGTAGCGGCGTTGGAAACCCGTTGCGTCGGTAACCAGAGTTTGGCGCAGGCCATCAAGTCTCGGAGCTTGTCCTATAAATGCAATGCGGACATCCGATTCATTGACAAATGTGGAATGCGTACTGTCAGGTAATGTGATTCTGCTGACATTGCGGGGCATTCCAACTTGAGGATAGTACCCTACATAAACATTCGGTGAGTACATGTAGTTCTTCCTCGAATGATCAAAAGCAGGGCCTGAGCCATCCAGCTTGTCGTAGCTAAATGTGTACGTACGCTGTAACGGATCTGTAATGGAAACTAAATCCACATGCCATGGAGCAGCCCCCGGCTCTCCCGCTGGGCGTGGAGTCAGGTCAGGCTCAAGCGTTATGTTATACGTATACTGCGTGACACTACCATCGGGCGTTGTAACGCTGGTCAGCATCTTCGCACCATAGCTGCCGGAATATATGTTATCCGTATAGGTAAAGCTGGTCTTATTGCCTTTGGCATCCCACAGATCCGTTATCCGCCCGTGCGAATCCTGCTGAATGGAAAGAACGATATCTGTTTGTCCCTGCATACGGATCGTCTTGGGCACGAGGTTGGTTGTGTTATCAAAGTTGTACTCAAGCACATTGCCTACGCGATCCGTCGCCTGAACCAGGCGTGCATAACTGTGAATGGTGCGTGCCGTACTTCCTTTAACACGATCATTTTGTATAGATAAAGTGAGCGGCGTTACTTCATAAATAAGTGTCGTACCATACTTGCGCTTAAATGTAAACGTTGCGGGTGTTGTCGTCGTATCCAGCGTCAGCGATTGCAGGTTTGGTGTCTGCTGCTCATTACGTGATGTCGGCATGGGGAAAAATACTTTCTCGCCATTCTTCATCCAGGTCATAAATGTATGCACGGCACCGGCTTCGTCCGTTACATACACCTTGTCTGGCTCCCGGTTTTCCGGATCCGTCGAGGCCGTATAATGCACAGTGGGGGCCAGATTACTGCTCCAGCACACGCCAAACGGCCGGTCAGGCATCTCATGAGGCCGAAGCCCGGAGCGCATCGTCCAGATCTCCGAACGGAAATCGCGCCGCGCTGACAACGCAAAGTCGCTGCCCGGTAACGGGATATACACATCCGTAGTGCTATGCCGCACTCCTAGCGTCAATGCGTCAACAAACGTTTCCTCGCGCTCCTGATCGCTCTCCTCCGTCCCCTGCGGTTTTTCATCCGAAAGGGGCAGCCCGTTGAGCCCCACTTTTCGATACTTTGGTCCTGCGGATTCGTCTATGGGGAGAGAGAAGTCGCGGCCTCCACTTGCACCCTTGTACGTATACCTAATGGTGTCTGAAGATTCAAATTCGCCAAAGCTAAAGCTACAGCCAAGCTGGATGGTAATAGTATCCCCTGCCTCTGCTAGTTCGGTCGGTGTAACCTTAATGGCTAATCCGTGGTTAGAAACATCATCCGCTGTAAAATTGGAAGGCACTGGGAACCCATCTAGAAATGTAAGTTCAAATGAGTTGAGATCTCCAGATTTATCAACCTGAAACGTATCTACCATTAATCCATATCGTGCAAGGGCAAAAATTCGCCCATTCTGGTAAATATCGAAATTCTTTCCGTTCAGTTTTGCCCGTACATCGGGTGCAAAATCAAAATATTTTATGCCTAATCCAGTTTGTAAATCTTCTTCGGGGCCCTGAAGAGGATTTGCCGTATACCAGCTACTCGCATCATAGGACATGATTACGGGATAAAAACTGACGTTTTGTACCCCCCATATCAAATCAACAGTTTCCTCCAGAGACTCAGTTGATGTTGTAGGCACAGATATGAATGAGGAAAATTCCATAACATTAAGGCCGCTATTGGCAGTCTGTTTTCCCCACTCAAGTAACTGTGTTTGCTGGGAGGGATTCAGGAGAAGCTTGATCTTCATATCAGCCCTAGGCCTTTCGCTATCTTCCCACCGCCACCACCGATTTAGTACCCACTGATAGTACGACGCATTATCAGCATCAGCGAAAGTGAACCAGGTATCTCCGCAGTGAATGGAGCATGCCCTTATCAACGGGACTCGATATTGAATAATATCACTTTCGGAGGTGCCTTCTTCTTCCGTCAGGGCAATGATCCTGTAGGTATAGAGTACAAGAGAGTAGAGGTTATTATCTTCATATGTGAGGTTCGCATTTCCCTCCCTTATTTCTACATTATCCCAACTGTCCTCATCCTCCTTGCGCTGAATAATGTAGGTGACAGGATAGTTGCTCTGAGCCGCCTCCCAATGGATCTTGATCCTTCTTTGATTGCCTGGAACGATTTCCACGCAATTTCCAAAACCATATTGGTCAAGTATCTGATTTTGCTTGGGGCTACCGGGCTCGGGAAGACTGATATACAGATTGGCGGGCTTTGGCAGGGTACCGCCGCCGCCCGAGCCAGTCGGGGTAACATCCGGGTCCGTCGTCGGGCCGGGGCCGCCGCCACCGGGAGTTGGAGTCGGGTTACCCGTGGGCGTTCCGATCGTTGAGGTGAAGGTAAGATCTGTGCCTAAAACATTGGTAGCTGATGCGCGAACTCTAACTTTTTCTTCAAGGTTGCCCGATGGGGTAAGGCTGGTGCTTGCAACACCCTGGGAGTTGGTACGAGCGGCAGGTGCTGACAGAATCCCCGAGCCCTGCGTTGTCTGGAACTTTACGGGCGCGTTGGAAAGAGGCTGGCCGGACTGGCTCAGCACGCGAACCTGGAGGGGCTGAGGCAGAGGGATGCCTGAAGGGCCGCTCTGGTCGTTCCCTCCGATGATTTGCAGGACCGGATGGATGCCGTGGTAGAAATCTTTGGGGTTTATGCCCTGCTGATATGCCTGCTGCAGCGTAAGGCCGTCACCACTTGGTGTGGCTGTGGAGGCTGTGCCGGCGAGGTTGCCGAGTTGCTGCATTTCCCAGGCGTCAGGCAGGCCGTCTGCGTCGCTGTCACTGAGGAGCGCAAGCTCCTGGGCAGTAAGGGTGCGGTTGTAGAAGCGGACGTCGTCCAGGGGGCCGCTGAGGTAGCGGTGCTGACCTGCGGTGAGATCGCCGCCGAGCAGCAGCGGCTCCGTTGTTGCAGCGCTCAGGTTTGTTGCTCCGGCGAAGCTGACGACGGTGCCGTTGGAGCCCGAAGCAGTGGAGATGGAGCCGAGCGAGCTAGCCTCAAGACGCAGGGTGCGCACCACTCCATCCACGATTATCTGAGCCTGTTGCGTGGTGCGATCGACGCTTACAATGACCTGATGCCAGGCGTTATCGGTAAAGGTATTATCGGTGCAAAAAGCGAGTTCGTCCTTGGTGGTAACGTTGGCACCAAATCGGAATTCCAGGGACCCAGAGGGATCCAGCCCCAGGTAAAGGCCGTGGAAGCCTGTCGAGTCCGTCTTGCACTTGGAAAGGATAGGCGCCGCCAGATTATATTGCGGCGCTTTAAACCATGCCGAGATGGTAAAGCTGGAAGCACCAATCTGGAGCGAAGCAGAGTTCGGCACCGTAATGTACTGGCCGGAGCCGCTGAGTTGCAGCGCGTTTCTTATCACCCCCGTCACCCACGAGGGGGACAGAATAGTTGCGCCATTATTGGCGTTACCCGAAGCGTCCTCCACCGAGGTTCCGGAGGTTTCGTCAAACTTCCACCAGCCCGCCATTCCTTCGATAGCATGGGAGGTGATGGTCGCCGTAAACGACACCGCCTCCGCCGTGCCTGCGGTTACTTCAATAGTGCACGGTCCTCCGGAGCCCGGCAGCTGAAACCAGCTCTGGACATAGCCGTCCGCGTCCGTGCGAAGCAAAAGGGAAACCTGAGTTGCACCGCCGGATGTCTCGGCAAGTGCACCGCGTCCGCTGAGGGCTGTGAATGTGACCGGGGCATTGACAAGCGGCGTGCCTTGTCCGTTCGCTATCAACACCTTAAGGGGTTGCTGCAGGAAGGTGGCAGCATCACCACTCTGATTATTGCCGCTCACGATGGACACCGTAGGGGCAACTGCCTGGTAAAAGTCGGTAGGGTCCAACCCTAGTTGGTACACCTCCAGCAGCGTGCGTCCGTCCCCCGAGGGGGTCAGCGCTTCAGGATCAATTTCGATTGTGCCGAAATAATGCAGCGCCCAGCCATCGCCGATACCGTCATTATTGGTGTCGGTAGCCAGAAACTGGCCTTGCGTAAACGTGGCCGAAGCAATTTTCGTCTCGTCATTGGACGTTAAAGCAAAACCAGCGAGTGCCTGAGACGGGAATCCTGCGGGAGTCGGCACAGTTGTTAAAAGCTCCCAGGTTAAACCATCTGTAGAGCTATAGGCTTTGATTGAACTACCCACGCGCTCCAGCTTTAGCCACAGGGGACCTGTAGCAGTGGCCTCCAGCACCGTCTGCGTAGTAGTGCCGCCGGTGGTAGCACGCTGTTGCAGCACCAGTCCCTGGCCGGGAATAAGCAGCAGTGACACATTTGCCGCAGCAGGATCCAGCGACGCGCGCAGCATTAAGCCTGCCCTGGCCGAGGTGCCGCCGTTGGCAGGACCATCCACCTGGCCCACAACGGTTCCCTCGCCCTGAAACGTCTGGTACACGTAGCGAAAGCTGTCCTGGGTACCCCCAATATCGAGGCCCATTCCGTAGCTTGTAAACACGCCACTGCTATAGGCGGAAACGCCGGTCAGCGACGTCCCGATATTAGCCGCTTGCCAGGGCGACGGCAGGGAAGGAGTATTGCTCAGATTACCGAAGATCTGCATTTCCCAGGCATCTGCAATGCCATCGCTGTCGCTGTCTGTCACTGCGGTCAGCTGCAAAGGAACAAGGTCGGGTGTATAAATTTTGAATTCGTCCAGTCCGCCTGCGAAAAAGTGGTTTTGTCCCGACGTCAAGTCCGCGCCAATCAGAAGCGGCTCGGTAGTATCCGCATCGAGGGTGAGTGCCGCACTTACATTGACAATCGTTCCATGGGAACCTGGAGCGGTTGATATAGAACCCAGTGAGCCGGAGCGAAGCTGAACAGGACGGGCCGCACCATCCACATAAAGCTGAATCTGCTTTGTCAGGCGATCCACCACTACAATAGCCTGATGCCATCGGCCATCATCATACGTGCCCTGTGTGGCAAAAGAGACTTCGCCGGACGAAGATCCGTTGGTTCCCAGGCGAAACTCCAGCGCGCCCGTTGCATCCAGGCCCAGGTAATATCCGTGAAAACCGGTTGAATCAGTCTTCCCCTTAAAAAGAAGAGGCGAAACCGTATTGGTGCTCTCCGCCTTAAACCAGCCATGAAGCGTAAAACTGCGCTGCCCCAGGCTCAGTGAGGACGCATGAGGGACCGTAGCGTACTGGCCAATTCCATCCAGATGAATCGCCAACCCGTCGCCCTGCGCGGTTCCCGTCAATCCCGTTCCAGGAGCCCCCACAGCCGTGCCATGGTTAAGCTGTGCGGACGAATCGAGAATCTGAGTGCTCCCATCATTCAGCGACCAGTGCGCCAGCACGCTCATGGCAGGCCGGCCGATTGACGCGGTAAATGTCAGCGGCTCAACCACGCCGGTAGTGACCGTGATAACGGTCGGATCGCCCGACTCCGGAAGCTTGCACCAGACCTCAGCGTAGCCGGTATAGTTCCCAGTAAGTAAAGTTATCGACTGTGATGTGGTTCCTCCCAATGTCTGAGAAATAGACCCATTGCCGCTGGTAACTTTAAAAGTGACTGGAGAATTGCCATAATGATGCCCTTCTGGGTTCGTAACGCGTACTTTTAGTGGAACTGGAAGAAAGGTCCCCGGCAAGCCTGCCTGATTGTTCCCTGATACAGTTGCTAATACAACTGGCGCTCCCAGGTAGAAGTCCAATGGATTGTACCTATACAGATAGGCTTCCCATATGCTTAAGCCAAATCCTGCTGGAACTGGATCTTGAGGATTCGCATCAAGATTTCCAAAGTATAACTGCTCCCACCAGTCTCCCAGCCCATCACCATCCATATCACCATTTACATATTTGTAATGAGAAAATGTGGCCGTTGCATATAAATCCGAACTGCCTGAGCTGACTGTTGCCCCAAGAAATTTTGGAACGTCAGGAATAGTTGCACCGACCACACTTGCCACCTGATTCCAGGTTATACCGTCTGCAGATGAATAAGCGATTACGGTATTGAGGTACCTCGTCTCAAGCTTTAGCCAGATAGGTCCTACGGCATTCGGATCCAACACAGTTGACGTTACAGGTCCGTACCCTTCGCTTCTACGCTCCAGAACAAGACCTTGACCATTCACTAACATCAAAGCAACATAAACGGGAAAAGTAGATTCACTATCTCGACATATAAGACCGGCTTTTGTACCCACAGGTCCTAACGGAGCTATCTCAATCAGGGAGCTTACGGAGCCGTTGCGATCAGTATTATTTAAAATCTCGTAATCGTTGCTTTCCTCGGTCGTTCCTTTCCCAATAAGAATATATTTACCCTCATCCCAATAGGAAGCACCTCCATAAGACCACATTAGTGAACTTTGCCTGTCAGGAAGCGGATCGCTATAGCTCTTTATATCCAAATTTTCGAAGACAGCATTGGCAAATTCAGTTTCAGAATGGCTGGTTACTATCATACCACCATTAGTAGGACCAAAATATTGTGATACTTGAGCAGTTTCAATCAAGGTCCAGTCGATACCATTGGAAGATACCCATCCAGAGACGCCTGCCCCAAAACAATATTCCAGGCGAAGATAGACTGGAACGGAAGTGTTGATGTCGTCTACTTGCGTGACGGCAGAAGATTCCGTATCGGCTGATTCAAAAATAATACGATTATCTCCCGAAACCCCAAGAAACACATAGTTGCTGTAGGGGTAGCCGGGTACCATCACGGCAATTCCTGCTCTCGAATCACTGTTCGGTGCCTGAAAGCTGGTAAGTTTGGCTGTTATTCGAGTACAATTAACGTCATCGATAGACTGATGAACGTAACAGCCGTAATCCATAACAGCTCCACTATTTGGTCCCCGTCCTTCGATGGTAAAAGCACCGTTGCTATAGGCTGCAGACCCGTCAGGATTTGGATTACCAAGATAGTCTTTCATCCAGGGACTTGGCAATGAGTCCTGGCCTGTTGACGTAATGGAAATGTTATCAAAAGTGGCTGTTGCAAGCGTATTTTCCGAATGGCTTGTAATGGCAAAACCCACGCGAAGCGTGGCACTCCAGAAAAAAATTGTTTCCGAGCCAACGTAGTCCCAGGTTGTGCCATCCACCGAACGCCATGCTTTGCAGAGATCCCCCTCACATTCCAGTTTTAACCATACCGGTGCTGTAGCTGAGCCTGCCGATACCGTATTAGTTCCCATTCCCCCGTCTGCACGCGACTGAAATTTGACACCATTGGCAGGAGTGCATGCCAAAAATATGTTTGGCGATGACATCCATGGATTAGCGCGAATCATTAACCCCACCTTCGTATTGGCATCTATATTGCTTAGGCCGGTAACTCGCGCAACAATCGTCACCTTCCCAGTTGATCTGATAAAGGTGAAGTGCCCGCTGTCGTCCTGACCACCGATATCCGATCCTGAACCCTTTATCGTCAAAACCCCAGTTCCCGCATCCCATGAACTCGAACCCGGTACCTTTACAATACCCATATCCTTAGAGAGATATGGAGAACTTCCAAGAGCAGCTGATGAACTAAATAAAACAAGAACCGTAGCAAAAATGCTATAGTACAAAGGCCGCATCAATTTCAAAAAGGAATACATACTTTTAGGATTATCAAAATGAAGGGCGAAAACCTTGCACTGGAATTCAAAAAGAATGCATAGGTAAAGTTTTTTGGCAATTCAAAATAATTTTCAGCGATTCTCCTGTGCTCGCACGTGTCACACAGATACTGAGCATACGATCCATCCTGCAATTTTATAGGCAGTCTTTCTCACCAGAAATTCGCCTGGCATCCGGAGCGATAAAACTGTTGTAGCAGTGATGTACCGCCACGGCAGGCGAAAGTTTTTATCCCAAGGTAGTGGTCGATGGACTACTCAAGCCAAACTTCAAGCTGCTGCATCTCCTCGCTAAAAAGCCGCAGCGAGACTGCTAAGGCTTGATACTTAGAATACTTCAGTAAATTGTTGAGATACAGAGCTGAAATCGTTCAGTTCCGCCCTTTTCCGAGCTGCATGCAAACTGAATTCGATTTAGTTTGTTCCCTTTTGGCAATTTACTATTGCCACAACTGCTTGTTTTAGGTTTTCAGGAAGCTCATTCCAAGCATCTACCAAACGAGCAAGATCAGAGGCGCCTTTGATGGCCCGCAATCGTTGTGAGTCTATTTGTGAGTATTGCGTTGGAAGCTGTTGATTATCAAGGCAGGAAGCCGAGTTCGAACCTTGTATCTCGCATCCCATTCCAGGTTCTGGCCAGTGATGTCAGCGAGCGTCTCGTGGTCGTTTTGCCGCTTCCAAATCCAAAACTAAGTCGCGGAGAATCAGAATTGTAAGGTTTTTTCAGAAGCCTGGATATGCGCGTCAATCGTTTCGATGATCGAAGGGACTTTCCAATCGGGGATTCGCATCGGATCCCCTCCGGGTGGGGGGCGCTGATTGCGGCAAGCCCTCAACCGAATTATCTGTCTGCTTTCGGCACGACAAACCGCTGTGCTATGGAACGAAAAAACGCTTGTCATTTATTCACTCCTGTCGCAACTCTCGCATCGTGTGTGCCGCTCTTTTGCCAGTCGGATCTAAACATAAAGTGATATGAGCAGCTCAAATGGGCCCAGTTTTGGGCCTAAAACGATTGCCGCTTGTAGGCTTGAGATACAAGATGATTGGACTTGATTGGCAAGCTATCGGAGTGTAACCTGTTGATAGTAAGAGAGATGTTGGCCCGAGCCCTCCCTCCGCAGCCCTATTGTAAGTTATTGATGCTAAAGGGGCATTTCTCCAGTTAAGGCTCCAAAAGGCCTAATTGGGCCCAATTTTGGGCCTAACGTTGCGTGTTTGGATAGAATCCCTTTTTGCACCGGCTAATCCGCCTCTCGCATCAGGCTTACATCCTAACGGCATGTGGCTCGGAACAGATTACCTCCTTTGATGCTTTTGGAGGAATCTGGAACATGAAGGATCGTTACCGGATGTTTCGCCGTGCCGGCGGAACGTAGTATCTTCGCGATACCGTTACGCTGCGGAAGGAAAGCCTGCAAACAAGCGACGTGGCGGAAGCTCGTGGCCTTCTGGCAGCTAAAAATCAGGCTGTGGAACAGCCTCACCTGAACCGGACGATGGCGAAAGTTTATCTCTCCGCCGAGTCGCCGGAGCTTTGCATCCGCACCTGGACGTAAGTAGTGGAGCACTATGTGAAATCGGGTGTGGAATCAACAAAGGATCGCAAAGAACGGGCCTTTCGCAGCAAACCCTTCGCCATTCTGAGAAAGACGAAGGTTGTCGATACCGAAGCGGATCACCTCTTCGCCGTACTCGATCACAAGAAAGGCCGAGATTCGACCCATCACTACCTGAAGCGACTCCACAACTTTGCCCTGCATCTCGGCTGGCTGCTCTCCTCCGTCATGGCTGAAGCCGCGTGGCCGTCGATCCGCCGTCAATCATTTGTGGCGCTGACTGCTGCCGAGCACCAACGGATCGTCGACCGTGAACTGAACGAGGAAAGGCGCCAATTCTACGAAATGCTGTGGCATACCAGTGGCGCACATTCCGATATCGCCAATCTTACCAGCGATGATGAAAATGCCGAGCTAACCTGCCTCTGCATCGGCCCCCAACTCCGAGAGCTTCTCAGCCGCCTGCCTACGGAAGGCCCTTTCTTAACCAAAACTAGTATCGAAAAGCCCAAGCACCGCTCATCAGAGTTTAGCAGACGGTGCAAAGTGCTCGTTATTTAGAGTAAAGTACTCCATTCCTATCGCTACGCGTTGGCGGAGCCCCCTGCCAGCGAGGTACGCGCAATGATCCTGGACACGCAACGGTCAATTTTACAAACTGGATATTTATGGCCTCGCCAAGGACTGCTCCAGGCCCGGGACAGGCCCATAGCCAATGAAGCGCGACTTGAGATCTGTAGCCACGGAGGGCAACGCAGGAGCGGTGCCGGGGAGCTTGAAATCGAAGACGCTGACGCCATGGCGCGATATGTTTGCATAGGTGCGGCCCTCGCTGGCACCGAGCATGACACGCCGGCCCGTCTGGCGATGGGTGCCAAGGTAGAGCATGACGTGGGTGACGGGTGGGTCGCGATTGATGGTATATGTGCCGGTCCAGAAGAGGAGGTCGCCCGGCTTGAGGCGATCAAGCTCGAAGGTCTTTGGATTGGTGCTGACCACGGCCTGGAAGGCGCTCTTTTTCCAGACCCATGTGTAGATTTCGCTGGCATCTCGCGGCACTTCCTTCAGCCCGGCCTGGTTGAGCAGATAGTAGATCGTGCCGGAGCAATCCATGCCGCCATTCTTCGGATCGGCGGAGCCATATTTATAGGCGAGGCCAAGCCTGGTGAGGGCGAGTCCTTCCAAGATCAAGCGCTGCACGGCCTCGGGCTGGTCCGCATATTCCTTGAGATCGGCGGTGGTCAGGCTGGCGGTACGGTCAGCCTTGTCAGGCGTTGAGGCAGCGGGCGGAGTTGGCGCGGGACGAACGATCTTTTCCGCTGTGTTGATCGAGTCCGGGGCGGCGAGGCACGCGGACAGAATCAGGGCGGGAACAAGCATCATGAATCAACTTACCGTAGATTCCATGAGCCGCCACCCATACCTTTTACTGCCGGTCGCAGGTCAATTTAAGTCGGGATCTGAGGCATCCTGAGAGGAGCGGAGGAGACGGGACAGGATGCACCTTTGCACAAGAGGCCGTCGATATTCATTTGAGCCAGAGCACGTTCAATATGGGATTAACAGCGCTTGCCGCAAACCTGTCATTAGGCTCATTCCCTGCATGGCTCAAGGTCCTGGCAATAGTTGCGTTCCTGTTCAGTACTCGGCCGATACCCGCGCAATCTGACGTGTATGTTTGTGCCCGGCCTCCGACCAAATGACACCAGAATTGACACCACTGACCCCGAAATTGACACCAATTCAATACGGTTCGATTGGTGTGGATTGGTGGCATTTGCGCTTGATTACAAGCGCGTTAAGAATATCTTTTGTAAAGCCTTCAGAGGAGGAAATAGGCCGAATCGCTCCCCGTCCGCCACCGCTATATCATGAATAATCAACCAGTTGAGCAGCTGGAAAACCATTCTTGGTGTAGCGTAACGGACGAGGGCTGTCACGTCCTTCAACTCCAGTTTGTCGCGAATATGTGCCCGATGGACGTCAACAGTTTTGGGGCTGAGGTTATGTCTGAGGGCACATGTGCGGTGGAGCAAAGTTTGGCTTCGAAAGCACATGCAGTACGATAACCTTGCAATCGAACTGATCAGCAAATGCCCTCGCATACAATAGGCATCGTTGGGAGTGCGCAGAAAAGTCTTTAGAAGAAAAGGACAAAGCAAGTCACCAGCAGGGTGAATCTCACAATGCTAAAAAGGGCGAATATTAATCCCAGCCGGAGTGTCTCACGAATGGACGGAAATGCCCCCTCCTGTGCGTGCGTCGCCTGAGTATTTGTCTTCATTTCCCACAATCGCCCGACGGAGGACCAGTTTCTCACCGGCGGTTGTCAGGACTTAACCAGTTTTTTTCTTTCACGTGTTTTCGCTCTCACTTTCGAAATAAGCGGGAGGAGTAACAGTTTATCTAATGGACGCCAGATCGTTTCGTGCTATGTTAGAGATTCTAATGAATGCGGTCCAATTGTTGGAGTTTTCCCGACATGGTCTGTTGGGAAATTCTGCGCCTCTGCTGGCAAGTGGTGAAGGCGCGCTTGGGTTGACCCTTTTGATCATCTGCCTTACCGCAGTTATCGGTCTTGGGGTTGGTGAAATCCGCGTCTTTGGTATTCACCTTGGAATCGCTGGAGCGTTGTTTGCGGGGATTTGCGTCGCATCCATTGCCAAAGAATTCGGCATGGTCGCGGACGCGCAGGTACTGGGTTTGTTGCGCGAATTTGGGCTAATTCTGTTTGTCTATACAGTTGGCATCCAGGTGGGCCCGGGATTCTTTAACTCACTACGCAAGCAAGGTTTGTATCTCAACCTCCTTTCGGCCGCGATTGTGCTTACCGGGGCGCTGTGCGCGATTGCCATGAGTCTGCTGCTGAAAGTGGATATGGCGGCTATGGCAGGTATATTCTCCGGCGCCACGACGAATACTCCGTCGTTGGGAGCCGCTCAGGAAGCCATTAAAAGTATAGCACCTTTGAAATCGGGGCTGAGCGCGGAAGTTGCCGCGCTGGGCTACGCCGTTGCATATCCCTTTGGCATCGTGGGTATTCTGGTGACAATGATTGGCATACGCAGCTTCTTCAAGATCGACCTGGGGGCCGAGTCCGCAGCCCTTAAGCGTGATGCCGAGGAAACGCAAAATCCGGTGGATCGGATTACGTTAATGGTGCAAAACCCCAGCCTTGAAAAGGTTGCCATCAGACAGGTGCCAGCCTTGCTCCAGATGGGCGTCGTGTTTTCGCGCATCAGAAAGGCAGGAGCCACCGTAGTTAATCCAACCACGGAAAGCACTGTGCTTGAGTGCGGCGACGTAGTGGTTGCCGTGGGAAAGCGGTCCAACTTGCAGGAAGCGAAGATAATTGTAGGATGCGAATCGAACGAAGATCTGCTGCATGCGCCAGGGGAAGTTACTATCCGCCGGCTTATCGTAACGGAAAACCGCGTACTGGGAATGGAACTGGGACAGCTCGCTCTCAACCAACATTTTGGTGTTACAGTAACGCGTGTCTTAAGGTCGGAGATTGTGCTGCCTGCTACGCCAGACTTGAGTCTTCAGTTTGGAGACATTCTTCAGGTGGTGGGTAAAGAGAATGATATTAATTCTGCGGCGAAGGAAGTCGGAAATTCTGTCAGCGCGCTTGGGTCGACCAACTTTCTTACGGTCTTTATCGGTATCGGAATCGGCGTTGCTATCGGCTCCTATCCCTTGCAGCTACCGTGGATGCCCGCCGCTGTAAAGCTGGGGCTTGCGGGCGGCCCTTTACTGGCTGCTATTTTGCTGAGCTGGATCGGAAGGATCGGCCCCTTAGTCTGGTATATGCCTGCCACGGCAAATTCCGCGCTGCGTGAGTTGGGGATAGTGCTGTTCCTCTCCTGCGTCGGGTTAAAGGCTGGCGATAAGTTCTTTGCCTTGCTATCCAATGGAGAAGGCCTGACCTGGATGCTCGCCGGAGCGGTTATCACGCTTGTACCGTTGCTGTTGGTGGGGGTTCTGGCCCATTTGTGGCTGAAAGTCAATTACATGCACATCTGCGGCTTGCTTGCGGGCAGCATGACAGATCCGCC
>JBGGNE010000272.1:0-3908 GCA_041287705.1 Methylacidiphilales bacterium
AATTTGTCTTTCAGCATGCCGTAGCTGCTGCTCCAGAACGTCTTGGCCAGGGGCATGGTGATTTCGCCGCCGGCGGCCAGATTGTTGAAGTATTCGCGCGTCTTTTCGTCGTTGGGCGTGGTGATGGCCAGAGAGAAACCCTCGAATTTGTGCAGGTTTTCACACATACCGTCGGAGGCGTAGATCTCGGTGGCGCCGATGCGGAAGGCCATGTGCATGATTTTGTCGTTGTTGATCTTGTCAAAGCCTTCACATTGCTCCGGGCTGTCGCCGAAACGCATGCGCATGATTTCCTTCGCTTCCACTGCCTGCTGGTAAAAAGCGAAGGCCTCCTCGCATTTTCCGTCGAAGAAGAGGTAGGGCTGCACGATGATGCCGGTAACTGCAGCGATTCCGGCGGACTTGGCTGCATCTAATGTGGCGGAGCTCATGATTTTGTTGGAATGATGGGGGTTGTATTTGAGTTAGTTTTAAGGCGAACAGAAAGGCGATGACGTCGCCTTCATCAACATACGACGAATGAGCGGAAATGCTCAGGACAACATGGTGACGTTTTTTCGAAAAATCTCGAACGTGCTGAATTCCAGGCAGTACGCATTGCGTCAACGGGGGTTGACAGTTTTGTTGCGTTATGTTTTGCTTCTGCTTGTGCTTAAGGGCGCATCCGGGTCCGCGGAAAGGGTTTAACCCACCTTCACCACTACGCCAGTACATAGAACCGTTTCTTGCCTGATTTTTTCTGCGGACCACAGGCATACAAGAGAAAAGGTTCACTATGAAGCACTTACCCGTGCCGCGCAAGCGGCTGCCGGTCAATCCCAGCCTGGAGCATCTGCAGAAGCAGGCCAAGCGGCTGGTGAAGCAAAGCTCCGCCGCGTCCCCGCGTTCCGTAAAGCCGCTCACTCTTGCCGTGGCGCAGCATCGCCTGGCGCGAGAATACGGCTGCAAACACTGGGCCGAACTCGTGCGTATCGTGGAAAGCATGGGCCGCACGGCCAGCGAGCTGACGCCGAAGAAGAGCTTTAACCCGCTGCCGGACGCCGCTAACGATGGCGATATCGACCGGGTCCGCCACCTTCTGGCCGCCGGTGACTTTACCCAGCATGATCTGGATCTTGCGTTGAGCCGCGGCGCGTGGAATCTGAGCCGCCACCCGGAACGCCGCGCGCTGGGCGAGCTGCTTCTGCAGCATGGCGCGGACCCGAACGGCCAGTATGGCAGCAACTACGGCCCCATTATTCTGTCGCCGTGCGAAGGGCTTGATCCTGAAGGCATTGCGTTTCTTATCGAAGCCGGCGCGGACGTGACGTTCGGGCCGATTAAAAACAAGTACGCCGATGATGTGACGCCGGTCAACGCCGTGCTAAGTACTTATGTGCGTGGACGTAACGCCGCCAAGCGGGCGTGCCTGGATCTGCTGATCCGCCATGGCGCCAGGTGGCAGGACGACGCGATCATGGCGATTCATCGCGGCGACGCTGCCGCGCTGGGGGTCATGGTGGATAAGGATCGCACGCTGCTGCAGATGCATTTTGGGGCGAACAGTGACTCGCGGCGCCTGGGCAATATCAATCTGCGCGGCGCCACGCTGCTGCATCTGGCCGTTGAGTTTGGCGAGCGCGAATGCGTGGAGGCGCTGCTGAGCCGTTACTGGTACCGCGACGATGTGGACATGAACAAGGCGTCGCTGGTCATCGACGGCGTGGGCGGGCAATCGGCGCTGTACCACGCGATAGCCACGTGGGACGGCGATGTCTCGATGCTGGAATTTCTGATGAAGCGCGATGGCAAGTGGATTAACCCGGCCTCGCGTGCCTCCTTTCTGCTCTTTGGCGAAAAAATGCCGCCGATGACGCCCCTGGAGTACGCGATGCGCGGGGTGACGGACGAGACGAAGCTGAGCCCAGCGAAGAAGCGGGAACTGGAGATTCTGCGCGACGCCGACACGAAAGCGCGGCTGAAGGAAGCCATTAAGCGCGAAGATGTTGCTGAGGTTTCGGCGCTGCTGGACGCGGCCCCGAATTTGCTGTCGGCGGATCTGTGGCCGGTGACGCTGTTTCAGGCGAAGTCGCTGAGCATTGCGCGGCTGCTGCTGGATCGCGGGCTGGATCCCAACACATGCAGCGCGCCGCGTAAGCCTTTACATTTTGCGGCGGATCGGAAGCTTCCAGAAGTGATGGCGCTGCTGCTGAGTCGCGGCGCGGATCCTAATATCCGTGATGGCGAAGGCTACACGCCGTTGGATCTCTACGGCGGCCTGGTGCCGGGAGAGCGCGACGAGGCGGACCGCACCAACATTGCGCTGTTGCTGGGCGCAGGTGCCAGACCGAATCTCTGGACGTGGCTGCGCCTGGGCGAGACGGAGCGCGTTCTTGGGATGCTGCGGGAGGATCCGGAGTTGATCCACGCGCGGTCGCCGGATCTGGGTTTTTCGGTCCTGGATCAGGCGTCGCGATCGGCGGATGTTGCGGTGGTGCAGTATCTTATCGCGAACGGCGCGGCGTTGAATGTGGCCAATCCGGCCGACAACACACCGCTATGGTTTGCGTGTCAGAGCGGCGCGAATCCCGGGCGTCGCCTGCAGGTGCTGCGTCTTCTTCTGGCCGCGGGCGCGAACGTGCATCAACTGTGCGAAGACGGCTCCACCGCGCTGCACTTTGCCGCATGGCGCGGCCCGGCCGCCGCCGTGGAGCTGCTGCTAAGCCATGGCGCCCTCCCTACTATCGCCGACAAAAACGGCCAACTCCCCCGGCACTACGCCACGGGCAGTCACGCGCTGACTGCAGAGGAAAAGGAAGCCGTGCTGGCGCTATTGCCGGAGTAATGTTTGCGAAAGGCTACATCATTACTTTAGGGCATCCTGCGGTATGATGGGAGCTATCTTGTCGGGCTCAGCGTAGTGTGTTTATTTTTATTAGAAAAAGGAGAAAAGCGGGATTGTAAATAACTTGCCTGCATTCGTTCGTTATATGGATATGCACGTAAAGGTTGCATGAACGCATGAATTCCCGTTCTCCGCTTTTCTAATTTTCTCCATTTTCCAGTAAAGATAAACACGCTATGCTTACCTGGATAAGGTAGCTCGCATCCTTCAACTACTTTTCTCTCTGGATACTGCGAAATCAAGGCGTCCGCCGCACCCCGATATCAAGTTTACAGGCTTTACCCGGCGGCAATTTTATGATTTGTTGCGGGTATGCAAATATCATGGCAGTCGGTCATGACGGTGGCTATCGGGTGTTTTGCTGCTTTCAGGTTTTGGAGCACCATTATGGGGCTTCGTAAGAACTACGCCAACATCCGGGAGATAAAGCGGCAAATGGCGCGGACGGACGAAGTCTATAAGAACGCCTCGTATGCGGTGATCACCCGTGTAGAGATGTCGCCAGGGTGGCATGAGAAGTTTCAGCGCATGGAGAAGGAGGTGCTGGATCTTGGCTTTTATCATTCCCATTTTTATCATAATGCTTCGTTCTCCGCTGAGGGAATGCCGAACTTTACCTCTGTATATCTAAGACCGGACGGGCATGTGCAGTTAACGTTGTACTTTTCTTTATGGTCGAATGAACCAGGCTTAAAGATAGTTGACGAAAGCCGAGCCACGGAGCGTATTCATACCACCTATACCAGTATTTATCCCGGGCCCGCATGGCTTGTTACATCTGAGGGAATGGGCACAATACCCTGGCCGGAATCCGTTACCGTGTTTGATCATCCTAAGGACACATCGATCGCGCGTTTGTATGAATATCACCTGGAGAACATGGCTTCTCCTCCATGGACTGCGCGCCAGCCTCTTGCTGTACTGAACGTGCAGACCTTCATGGAGATGCAAAAGCAGCAACACAAGGTTTTGAACGACACTCGTGAAAAGCGTAAGCGCCTGACGTAAAATCATCATAATGGCG
>JBGGNE010000273.1:0-5287 GCA_041287705.1 Methylacidiphilales bacterium
GCGGATGCCTCGGAGGGCGTCAGTTGGCCTTCGCTTTCGCCTTCCGCTTTTGCTTCGCCTTCGTCTTGGGTCTTGGCTTCGCCTTCCGCTTTAACTTCGGATTCAGCTTCGACGACCGGGGCGGTTTCCGTGGGGGCAGCTTCGGCTTCAGGCGCGGGCGGTACGGAGTCGGACGGGGACAGCGATTCGCTGGGCAGCGCGGGGGCTTTGCCTTCAAGTGCGGCGTCGGTTGCCGTGGATTCGGTCGCGGGGGCGGATTCCGTGGAAGCGGCGGATGCCGTGGCGGGAGCCCAGTCAGTGACCTCCGATGTGGATCCCAGGACTGCGGGTGCTTCGGAGGAAGGCACTTCTGTTTCCGCCGCTACTGCTGCTGGCGGTTCGCTGACGGGCTCGGCGGGAGTTGTCTCGGTTTCAGTCCCGGGCGTGGCGACGGCGGTGGAGGTTTCCGGTTCGGAAGGCTGCAGGCTGTCAGAGGCGACGGGGGCTATTTCGGCGGAAGTTTCAGCGGAGGGCTCCGGCGGGGCGTCGGGCAGGGGCGCGTCGGTGACGGGCGCGGCTGCAGCGGCGGTCTCTGCGGGAGCGCCGGCGATAGCTTCGGCCGTGGTGCTTTCGGCGGCTGCGGCGTCCGCGGGCGTGGATTCGGTGACGACGGCGCCTTCCTCTGTGCTTTGTACGGCGCTTTCGGATTCCACCGGCACGGGTTCGGGCGCGATCTCGGCACCGCCCAGAGCGATCGCTTCAGGTGCGGGAGCCTGCGCAGCTTCGACTTCCGGAGCGGGCTCGGCGGTCACCTCTGCGACGGGTTCCACAGTTGCGGGCTCCACAGTTGCGGTAACTTCTTCCGAAGGAGCGGCGGCGGGCGCTTCCGGTGCGGGCGTGGGCTCAGGTGAAGCCTCAGTCGCAGGTGCTTCCGGGGATTCGGCGACGATGGCGGATTGCTCCGCAACGGCGGCGGATTCCTCAACGGGCGCAGACTCGGACGCGGGAGCGGATTCGGATGCAGGAACAGGCTCGGGAATCGGATCTGCAATCGTGGCAACCTCTTCCGTGGCGGGAGTTTCCAGAGCGGGTTCGAACGTCGCAACAGGCGCGGCTTCCTCGGCAACAACAGGCGCGGGCTCAGCCGCAGCGGCGATCGCCTCAGGATCCTGGTTCTCCGGTGCTGCAGGCGGCGCGGGTTCCGATTCCGTCACGGCGGCAGGCGCCAGCGCTGCGGCGGCGGCTACCACGGGGATAACGGCCGGCGCAAAGTCCAGGCTCAGCGATTCCCCGGCTTCCTTCGCCTTCGTACGCAGCTTCTTAAAGTGATTGATCAGGCCGCGCGTCGAGCCATCGTGCGAGGTGATCGCGTCATCGCTTCCCAGCTCCGGCAGGATCTTCTTGGCCAGCTGCTTACCCAGCTCAACGCCCCACTGGTCAAATGAATTGATGTTCCAGATAATGCCCTGCACAAAGATTTTGTGCTCATACAGCGCAATCAATGAGCCCAGTACGTGCGGCGTCAGCTTTGTAAACAGAATCGAATTTGTCGGCTTATTACCCGTAAAGACCTTGTGTGGAATCAGCGCCTCCAGGGCATCGCCCTTCAGCCCTTCCTTCGTCAACTCCGTGCGCACTTCGCTGAACGTCTTCCCCGTCATCAGCGCTTCGGTCTGCGCGAAGAAATTGGACAGCAGGATGTTATGATGCTCGCCGATCGGATTCTGGCTGATGGCCGGCGCGATAAAGTCGCACGGAATCAGACGCGTCCCCTGGTGAATCAATTGATAAAACGCATGCTGGCCGTTCGTGCCCGGCTCGCCCCACAGCACGCTGCCGGTGACATAATCCACCGGGCGACCGTTGCGATCCACGCTCTTGCCATTGCTCTCCATGTCGCCCTGCTGAAAATAGGCGGCGAAGCGATGCAGATACTGATCGTAAGGCAGGATAGCCTGAGTCTGCGCGCCGAAGAAATTGCTGTACCACACGCCCAGCAGCGCCAGCGTCACGGGCAGATTCTGCGCCAGCTCCGCCGTGCGGAAGTGCTCATCCATGTCATGCGCGCCCTGCAGCAGTTCCTCAAAGCGATCCTGCCCAATGGCCAGCGCGATGGAGAGACCGATGGCGGACCAGAGCGAGTAGCGGCCACCCACCCAGTCCCAGAACTCAAACATGTTCTTCGTGTCGATACCGAACTTGCCGACCGCGTCCGCATTCGTGCTCAGGGCCACAAAGTGTTTGGCCACATGGGCTTCGTCGCCTGCGGCCTTCAGAAACCATTCCCGCGCGCTCGTCGCGTTGCTGATCGTTTCCTGTGTTGTAAACGTCTTGCTGGCCACGATAAACAGCGTCGTCTCCGGCGAGAGCGCCTTCAGCGTCTCCACCAGGTGCGTGCCGTCGACATTACTGACATAGTGCGGCTTCGGGCCGTCGCCGTAGGGCTTCAGCGCTTCTGTCACCATCAGCGGGCCGAGATCCGAGCCGCCGATGCCGATATTGACCACGTCGGTGATCGTCTTGCCCGTATAGCCCTTCCATTCCCCGCTACGCACGGCGGTGGTGAACTCCCGCATGTGTGCCAGCACCGCGTTTACCTTCGGCATCACGTCTTCGCCATCCACCAGAATAGGGCGGTTGGAGCGATTTCGCAGGGCGACGTGCAGGACGGAGCGCCCCTCGGTGAAATTGATTTTCTCGCCGGAGAACATCTTTTCGATCCAGCCGGAGAGATCCGCATGGCGGGCGAGGTCCCGCAGCAGCATCATGGTGTCGGGAGTGACCCTGTTTTTGGAGAAATCGAGTAAAATATCGCCAAAGGAAAGCGAGAGATGTTCGAAGCGGCTGTCATCCTCGGCGAACAAGTCGCGCATTCGCCGTTGGGCGATCGCTTGATGATGCTCTTGGAGGGCTTTCCATGCCGGAGATTTAGTGAGCGAAGCGGTGGCCATTTGAGGGCTCACGTTAATCAGAGAGGGGCGGCTAAGGCAATCTCTTTAGGCGTTGCGGGGCATATTTTTTTAAGATTGCGTTAAATACGAAAGTATCATGCTCAAAAGCAATGGTTTACCCACCCCGGACATTTCCCGAAAAGGGGTGTGAAATCATCGGCGGTATGAGTGGAGGAAAGGAAGGGGAGGGGTTTCTCGTGGAAGGATGCGAGCAACCTTAACGGGCCGGCCATTGCGTGTTGAATTTTACAAGAAAAAGGAGAAAAGTAGAAAAGCGGAGAACGGGGAATGTTCTGTGTAGGTGTATAATAGCAACAATTTCTTCCCCCTTCCTCTTATTTCCTCTCCTTCCTAGATAAATAAACACGCTTATGCCAGCAACATATGTAACTGTTACATCTCCTGCCTCTCGAGAGCGTGTTTATTTATCTAGTAAAGAGAGGAAATAAGAGGAAGGGGAGAGAGTGTGATATAGTTGTATACCTGTATAAATATAATCCCCGTTCTCCGCTTTTCTACTTTTCTCCTTTTTCTAGTAAAACCAGACACGTACTGCCGAGCTTAATAAGGTAGCACGCATCTTATCGTAACGTATTTTCTCTCTGTCCGCTCCCGTCCAGTCTCGCGGCAGGGGTGAAGAAGTGAGAATTTTGCGCAACGACCCTAAATAAAACTTTCCTTCCGGGCCGACACAACGCATGGTGACTGGTGTCAACCTCAACACCACCCGTAGTATAGTATGAAGTGCCCCAAGTGCACTCACCTGGAAGATAAAGTCATCGACTCCCGCCCATGCAAAGACGGGGCCGTGATTCGTCGCCGCCGCGAATGCCTGAAGTGCACCCACCGCTTCACCACATACGAGGAGATCGAAACCGAAAACCTCCGCGTCATCAAACGCGACGGCCGGTACGAAACATTTGACCGCCGTAAAATCCACGCCGGCGTCTCCAAAGCCTGCGAAAAGCGCCCGCTGCGGCTGGAAGTCATTGACCGCGTGGTAGATGAAGTCATCGACGAACTCTCCAAAATTCACGATCGCGAAATCCCCACTACCGCGATCGGCGAGAAAATCATGGGCAAACTTCGCAAACTGGACGAAGTTGCCTACGTGCGGTTCGCCTCCGTGTACCGCAAATTCCGCGACATCAAAGAATTCGTAAACGAGGTGCAAAGTTTCTCCCTGCAGTAACGTCATCCCACCCTTAACACAAGCACCCTCCCCATCACCATGATCGCACTACCACAGAGACTTCCCAACATCATCTGGAAGGGCGATCGCCTGGTACCTCTCTCCGAGGGCTGGCTGGCCGAATCCCTCACCGAAACCGCGCGACAGGCAGGACTGACCGAATGGCCTCTGGCCCAACACGTTGCCGTCGCCATCGCCCGCCACCTGGAAGAAGAAGCGGAGGCCACCGCGCTTACCGTTGAAGAGCTCGAAACGCTTGTACACCAGGCTCTTATGGGCATCGGCTGGGGCGAGTTGGCCAAACACAGCCACTTGCTCCCCCCGCGCGTCTCCATCCGCCTGGCGGAAATCGCCGCGTGCAGCAAGTATGAGATGCTCTTTTTCCCCATGCTGAAGGAGCGCCTGGAAGAAGCCATCGCCTTCCAGGTCAAGGGCATCCGCCTGGACGGCCTGCGCGAGTGCTCCAAAATACTGGACTGCGCCCAACGCTGGCGCCCCGCCTGCCAGCGCATAAGCAACGAGATCATCCAATATACCCGCGATCTCTTCGAACGCGCCTCCGTCAGCCAGATGGAACTCGTCATCCGCTAGCGCCAAAGATTCCGCAAGAAATTCAAAGATTTCTCTTGTCCCTGCGCCCGTGATCCCCTAACAATGATCACTCGTCTCAATCAGCGCCACGTCCCGTTTATTGCCGGATTAGCTCAGTGGTAGAGCAACGGTTTCGTAAACCGTAGGTCGCGGGTTCGAATCCCGCATCCGGCTCCATTTTTTAAGTTATTGATAGCCAAGGTCATACGCTCGGAGAAAGTCCAAAAATCAACGATACAAAACTGACCGTAGATCGCGCTGAATTTGGCAAAATTCTGCACGATTTTGCAGACTTTTTGGCAAAATTTGGCAACGTGTGGTAACATGTGGCCGTGAAGGTAATCGAGGTTGTACGAGAGGAATGGCCAAACATTAAGAAAGGTTTTGCTGAATGCAACCTTCGCTGGCAGGTAGATGCGCGTCCGTCGGGCGGACGTGAGCATTATAAGACTGCCGGAGAGGCTGAATCCGTTGCCAAAGGGTTGGCAATAGCCCGACGCAGCGATGCCGCCTGCGTTGCGCGCCATGGCCATTGAGTGCTCTGTAAAATGAAATATGTGGATGGCCTGCCGGG
>JBGGNE010000274.1:0-58630 GCA_041287705.1 Methylacidiphilales bacterium
TGGCTACGGCTATGCCACGCGCTTCGACCAGACCTCACGCACGGCCATGGAACGCAAGCGCAAATTCGATCGCGTACTGGCCAGCCTGATGAACGCCCGGACGTCTGATGACGCGCCGGATGCGTATTAAGAATAATTTCGATTCGTCCGGCAGCCGCTGGACTAGTCTACATGCCGGTTTCCTTTTCGTGCTTTTTAACAGCTTTTCGTACATTTCCGTGAAATAGAAATCGTGTGTGCGAATAACTCCAACTCTCACACGATTCGACAAGGGCGACGCGAAGCATCACGTAAGGCGCGAAAAGCAGTCAAAAAGCACGAAAAAGGAGAAGACTGCGGAATGTGGCAGAACCCCATAACCCGCAGCTGAGCGCCGGGGCCAATCAATAATCTACCTCTGGGAAGCTTTTGCAACGGCCTGCAAAAGCTTCCGTAGTTTAGTGCGCTGCTCGGTTTACTTCTTCACCTCAGCAAGTGCGCTGCTTACATTCCCTGCGGTATCTTCCGCACGGATAAAGATAATCTCGCCTGGTGCGAGCTTGACCCTGAAGCTTTCGGAGCGTGAATCCAGAATCCCATCGATCGGCTGCAGGGGTTTAAAGTCCTTGCCGTTACGGGATACCAGTACGGAGCGCAGCATGCTTTCGTCCGTAACGGTAAAGGAAACAGCGCCATTTGCCGCAGAGTCAATCTTGATGACGGGAGGTGTGTTGTCGACCTCCACTACTTTACCAACCAGAGAGTCTTTCAGCTCATCTTCAGGTGTATTATCGGGCGCATCGCTCGCTTCAATCTTCAGATAGTAAAGACCGTCGGGCCAGCCGCTGCTGTCCCAGCTCAGAACATTCTCGGTCAGATCTTTGGCCAACAGGCGCCACTCGTTGCTGCCATCAACGCGGAAGAAGACCGAATAAATGAGGTCGTCGCCGTTGGGATCAATCGCCTTCCAAACAACGGTGCGCAGTCCGCGCGCCTCGCTGGGCTGATAGCGCACGGGAAGCTTGCCGGGATCTTCCGGTGGCTTGTCTCCCTGCGCCAGCAACTGTTCCGGACTCTTGGGCTGAGACATTAGTGGCGGCGGGATAATCGGCACATAGCCGGAACCGGAAGCCAGTACCTCAACGCGATCGATGCGAGGCGGCAGATTCTTGTCGACATGGACAACTTCCATGCGGTCCACACTGCCGCCATTGGGAATCTGCAGTTCAACCTGCAGGTAGCGCGAAGGCTGGCTCTGGGACTGCCCGGCTTTGGCAGGAACCCAGTCGTACCAGCTCTTATCCGGCTTCGGCGTGTTACCACTGCGAGTACGAATATGTATATCGCCGCGTGCCTTCAGATTGATCGAGCCCCAGCGCGCAAACAAATCACTGTCAATAATGTCCGACTCGTAAATGCCCGGGCCGGACCTGGGGCCGCCGATACGGAACAGGCGCGACGGGCCAGACGTAGCCATCAGCCAGCGCTTCTTGCCCATGGGTGCCACAGCGGAGATGATCTCGCCTTCCAGCTTCAGCAGGCGCGTCGCTTCGCCACGATCATTGATGGAGTAGAGGTAGCCGTCCTTACCGGTGCCGGCGTACAGCATACCGTCCTCATAATCCAGCGTGTAAATGGTTTCGCGTGTCGTCCAGAACTCAGCGGGGTAGAGCGAGGAGTCCAGCCGGAACAACACAGATGCAGCGGCGGAAGCGGGCGGCCTGCCCGTAGAGCTGTCGCCTTCCGATGCTGCCAGCAGCGCACGAAGTTGCGGCGTCATGTTGGGCGATGCGGAGGCACCCATCGGGCGAACGGGCGACTTGGCAGAAGGCTGCTTGATCGGACCGGTAGCCGAGAAGTAAATGATGCCGTCCCTGGCCAAAACAATGCGATTGATCTCCTGACGGCCCGCACTGGCAAGCGCAACAGCTTTGCCATCGTTGCCAACCCTGTAAAGCAGACCATTTCCGCTGGAACCAGCCAGCAGATTGCCATCGGCATCAAATGCCAGGGACCGGATGTGGGTTTCGTCGCTCTCGTAATAGACAGAGCCTGTCGCCAGCGCAGGAGCAGGAGCCGGCGGGTGAGTTACTGCCGGTGCCGATGGTGCATTTGTAACGGCAGGCGCGGGGGCCGGAGCAGGAGCCGGCGGAGTTGTGGGAGGTGTTAGGGCGGAGCCAACAGAAGGTGCGTTCGTAGACGCAGGAACCGGGGGTGGCGCGTTGGTCGCAGGAACTGGCGGAGGCGCATTTGTGGGCGCTGGTGCGGGGCCAGGAGCAGGAGCCGGTGTGGGAACGACAGGCGCTGGTGTTGCGACCGGCGCGCCCTGCTTTCTGGGCACTGTCTTGTATATTCTGCCCTTGGTGCCGGTTGCGACATAGATCGCACCGCTCTCATCCGGCAGCAGCGCCCAGATGTATTTCTCATTGGGCTCAAAGTAGACGACCGGATCCTTTCCCTTTTCGATCTTGTAAACCTTGCCGTCGGGGGACGTGCCGACGTAAATATCGCCATTGGCCGTACGCGTCAGAGCGTAGATGTGGGATTCCTTGAACTTGGCGATAACCGTGTTCTTGCCCGTGCTGTCCACGCGAATCAGCTTTCCATCCGGAGAAGTGCCAAGAATCGCGGCGCCGTCAGTATCGGACAACACGGCCCAGATTTGCCCGGCTTCCACATCCCCTACTTTCTCCTGGGCCGGAGCAGGTTCCAGTGTGCCATTCTCACTGAGACTGGTGCTACGGCTGGTACCTTCCGCAAATTCGCCATATGTATCCACGACCACCCGGTCGGGTTTAGTGGCATGGGCGGAGCCTGCTGTTGTTGCAAGACCAATAACGAAGCACGCCAGTAAGTTGTTAACTCGCAGGAGATTGCGCATGTTTAAAGATGTATGGCCAACTGTCAGATTCATAAGCATAGGTCTGGCGGGCGGATCGAACTGCCGGACTATGCCTCAGTTTTGGCTATTGGGAAAGGGAAGAAAGCGTTGTGGCGCAAGAATTACGCCATTTTTAACATATAACATGTTCTATCGTAAAAACCATGCAATCGACTGCTTAAACAGATACGAATTAAGCATAAATATCTGGAAAATCGTATCGCAGACCACTCACTCTGTTGGATTACCGCTCCTTAACAAAAAAAGAGGCAACTTTTGGCATGGCTTTTCTTTCCTTTAACAAGAAGACACACTAGATTGTCCCCTACTCCGCTGGTTTCCGCAGTTCTTATTCCATTTTCTTCACCATTACACCTGCGTGACCTTCGCATCGAGAGCGCCAGTTTGTGCTATATCGTCGCAGATTTACACAAACAGGCAACTTTCATCAAACAAAGGTCGCGCTACAGAATAAAATCATGGCCGCTGTTGCAAACGAGATTCACGCTATCACCCCACAGCTCCTCTCCTGGTCCGCATATGACCCGGATTGCAAAGTCGAATGCTTCTCCTCCGCGTATGTGTCCAATGGCAGCCTGGTCCTCATCGATCCCATCGACCTGACGCCGGAAGCCTGGGACCAGTTGACCAGCTTTGGAGCTCCGCGCAGCATCGTGGTAACCAGCGAAAATCATCTGCGCTCTTCTGAGAAATTCCGCACCGAACTGCGCATTCCGCTCATCGCTTCCGCTCCGGCGCGCAAGGAACTTGGCGCGTTGCCTGATGTTGTGTTCATGTTTAGTGAAACGGTGCATGGTCTCAAGCCCATTTTCATCCCAGGCGCTACCCATGGCGAAACCGCCTACATTACCAATGACGGCCTCCTCATCCTGGGCGACTCTCTGATCAATTTCCCCCCGGCGCTGAGCCTGCTGCCCGAAAAGTATCTGATGGAGCCGGAGAATTACAGGGAGTCGCTGAAGAAACTCCTGACTCTGGATTTTGATACCGCTGCCTTCGCGCACGGAAAGCCGATTGCCACCGGAGCCAAACCGCTGATCGCCAAAGTAGTCAGCTAAGCAACTGCGTCCCGCTGTAACATCTTGCCCATGACTGACGTCGACGAGGCCAAGGTGCCTGCCCTGCCCGTTTCGACGGATAAAACCGGGGTGTGGCGGATCTGCGTGGATACCGGCGGAACGTTTACGGATTGCGTAGCGCAGAGTCCTTCGGGTGAAGAAGTGCGCGCCAAGGTGCTAAGCAGTGGCGCGCTGCGCGGAAGGATACTGCGCATTCTCGCTGAGGACGCATGGGAGATCTCCGCCTCCTGGCAGGACACAGCGCCAAATGATTTTGTTGCGGGATTTGAAATACGGCTGCTGGGGAATGCAGGCAGTGATCAGCCGGATTATTCGAATCCGGTTCTGGTAAAAAGTTACGACGCTGAAACGCGTACCATCCGTCTCTCCTCGCCGCATTCGCATTTGGCTCCCCGGGCTGGTGCTTCGATAGAGCTTCTATCGAATGAAGAAGCGCCGATACTGGCAGCCCGTCTGGTAACGTGTACCGCCGCTGGTAAAGCTCTTCCACCCCTGGAAATGCGGCTGGCGACAACCCGCGGCACCAACGCCCTGCTGGAGGAAAAGGGTGCCCGTGTCGTCTTTTTTGTCACGAAGGGCCACGCGGACCTGCTGCGCATCGGTACTCAGCAACGCCCAGATCTTTTTGCACTGAATATTCAGAAAACCGAGCCCTTACACTACCGTGTTGTGGAAGTGCCGGAAAGACTCGCGGCCGACGGTTCTGTGTTGATTCCACTGGAGCTTCCTCAATGCACGGATTCCGAAGCGTCAAGCCAGAGCGCCGAAATAGCAGAATTGGAACGGCTGGCGAAAGATTCTCTTGCAACCGGGTGCACCTCGGCGGCAATTGCGCTGATGCATAGCTATCGCAATCCCGTTCACGAAGAAGCGCTTGCTGTCTGGCTGATGAATCTTGGATTTGCGCAAGTCAGCGCCTCCGCGGCCCTGGCAGGACGCATCAAGCTGATTCCCCGCGCCGAGACGTGCGTGGCCGATGCGTATCTGGCGCCGATCCTTCATGCATACCTGTCGCGTGTGGCGGAGCCGATTCAGGCAGGATCGCCCGATGCTGCGGAGCAAAATCGACTGCACGTCATGACGAGTGCCGGGGGTCTTGTCTCGCGTCGCCTGTTTCGCCCGAAGGACAGCCTCCTGAGTGGCCCGGCAGGTGGGCTGGTAGGAGCAGCAACCGTGGCACGCCGCGCTGGCTGGTCTCGGCTAATTGGATTTGACATGGGTGGCACAAGTACGGATGTGGCGCGATTTGACGGCGTGTTTGATTACGCGGTCACGCACAGTGTAGGCCGGGCCAGGTTGGTAGGGCCCGCGCTCAAAATAGAAAGCGTGGCGGCGGGCGGAGGAAGCATTTGCGGCTATCGCCACGGCCATCTTTTTGTCGGCCCCGAGAGCGCCGGAGCCAATCCCGGTCCGGCATGCTACGGAGCGGGCGGCCCGCTCGCGCTTACGGACGTCCATCTGCTTCTCGGTCGTCTGGATGCTGCCCGCCTGGGCATCCCCGTAGATCGCGCCGCTGCGGAGCGCCGGCTGACTGAAATCATTGAGGCCATTGTGGCGGAATCTGTTGCTTCAGTGTCAGAAGGAACTCCAAGGCACCCCACCTCGGAAAGCGTTTTGCATGGCTTTCTGGAGATCGCGGATGAGATCATGGCGGGCACCATCAGAAAGATCTCGGTGCGCGAGGGCTATGAGCCCGCATCCTACGGCATTGTGGCGTTTGGGGGTGCCGGCGGTTTACATGCATGCCGAGTTGCACGCCGCCTTGGCATTTCGCGCGTGCTGCATCCCCACAATGCCGGCTTGCTCAGCGCCTTCGGGCTTCGCCAGGCAGGCATTGAGCGCTTTGCGGAGAAGCAGGTCTTATTGCCGCTAAACCAGATAGCCGCGCAACTGCGGGCAATGATGCGCGACCTCACGGCACAGGCAACTGAGGAACTCCTCAGCGAGGGTGTTGAAGCCAATAATGTCGTCATACGCGCCCGCTGGGTGGAAGCTCGCCTGACAGGTCAGGACTCCGCGATCATGCTCGAGCTTCCTTCAGATAACTCCGTAGCACCCCCGCAAGAACTGATCACCGAGCTTTTTACCACCCGATATAAAGCCGTCTTCGGATATCCGCCCCCGAATCGCGCGCTCGAGATTGTATCGCTACGTACCGCGGTTACAGAAAGAACGGATGTTCTTTCAGAGGAGCATTTTCCGGATAGCACACTTCTCAAAGCCGGCAATCCTGAGTTATGCATTATTGATCGTGCAGACGTTCACCCCGGCACTTTTCTGCAGGGGCCGGCACTGGTTCAGGACGGCTTCAGCACCATCTATATAGAAGAGGGCTGGAGCGCACGGGGTGGCTCCGAGGGATCTCTGTTGCTGGAATTTACGTCACAGGACCAGAGCAGTTCCCCAGTCTCAGGTCCGCCCCCCTTTGAGCTTCAGCGCGAGCTCTTTACCCAGCGTTTCCTGCGACTGGTTGAAGAAACCGGGTTGCTTTTGCAGCGCACGGCTCTCTCCACCAATGTAAAAGAGCGCCTTGATTTCTCCTGTGCCTTGCTGGACAGCAATGGCGAACTGGTGGCAAACGCTCCTCATATTCCCGTTCACCTCGGCGCTCTGGGACTTTGCGTGCGGCGTGTCGCGGCCGCTCTGCCCATGGGGCCGGGAGATGTCGCCGTCACCAACCACCCTGCTCATGGCGGCTCTCACCTGCCGGACGTTACGGTGCTGGGTCCGGTACATGCCGCCGATGGGAGTCTGCTGGGATATATCGCCAACCGTGCGCACCATGCAGAAATGGGCGGCATTCGCCCCGGGTCCATGCCCCCTGCCGCAACCTGCCTGGCAGACGAAGGCGTCGTCATCTCCCCTCGTCTGCTTGTACGCAATGGAGAGGCGGACTGGTCCGGCATGGAAGCCGTGCTTTGCGGCGGCCTGTGGCCTACCCGCGCCCTGGCGGATAATCTGGCGGACCTTCATGCCCAGCTGGCTGCGCACCGTCGCGGAGTTGAGCTCCTGCGCGGCATGGCCGATGAGTATGGCGCCGATGAAGTGCGCCGCTTCATGGCGCTGATGTCGGACGATGCCGCAGCGCGTCTCAGCACAAAGCTTTCCGAGCGAGCCGGCGAATCCCCTGCTAACGGAACTTCAGCAGCACCATCATCATGGAAGGCCAGTGCCGAGGAAAAACTGGACGATGGCGCCACCATCCGTGTCGCCATGGAAATTGCAGATGGCAGACTGCGCCTTGACCTTACGGGAACCACAGAGCGTCATCCGGGCAACCTGAACGCAACCGAAGCGATCGTACGCAGTGTCATTATGTACGTGCTCCGGGTCTGGATCGCCGAACCTATCCCCCTGAACGAAGGGCTGATGCGTCCCGTGGATTTGATCCTTCCACCACGCTCGTTTCTCAATCCGGAGTTCCCCGCTGATGCCGCGCAGTGTCCCGCTGTGGTGGGTGGAAATGTGGAAACCAGCCAGCGCCTCGCGGATACCCTGCTGAAAGCGCTTGGCATTGCAGCCTGCAGCCAGGGCACCATGAACAACGTCATTTTTGGCAATGCTCGCTGTAGTTACTACGAAACGGTATGCGGGGGCGCGGGAGCAGGCCCGGGCTTTGCCGGTGCGGACGGCGTTCACACCCACATGACCAATACCGCGATTACGGATCCCGAAGTGCTGGAACATCGGTTTCCCGTGCGGCTTCACCATTTCGGCATCCGGCCGAACAGCGGCGGCGAGGGACAATATCGCGGTGGCAACGGCATCGTTCGTGAGCTGGAGTTTCTGGAACCCATGTCTCTCTCCCTTCTCACCCAGCATAGACGAGAGGAGCCATATGGCGTTGCAGGCGGTTCCCCCGGAAAGTGCGGACGACAGATTCTGATGTCTGCATCGGATGAATCTTCAGACTCAGCGCAAAGCGCCCAACTGCCGCCTGTTGCAGGCGTTGAGGTATCAGCAGGCGATCGGCTGATCCTGGAGACACCCGGCGGCGGCGGCTGGGGCAAGTCGGAAACTACGTGTTCCTGATCATGTCTATGTGAAACCCATCATGTTTTTCGTGTCACAGAAGCTTCCTCTAATTTAGCTTTAGACATCAAACCTTCTCAGGAAGCAATTTATCCGTCTTTCCATTTTGCACTAATTTGCTGCACCACAAATAGTTAACTAAAGTGCATGCAGCTTGATCATTTTTCTTTCCAAGCCATAAGCCTGCCCTAGGCTGAGGCTTTCAGCGCCTGCCTGATCAATAAACGCATTACACTTACCGTTTGCCCTCTTGTCACCGCTATGATGAAGGAGCTTCTTAAACCCAGCATCCTCTGGATGCTTATCTTCGTTCCCGTTTCCATCTTCATCAGTTATGTGATGCCGAAACAGGAAATGGCTCTCTTCATCACTTCCTGCCTGGGCTTGGTGGTACTGGCGTATCTTATCAGCCAGGCAACCGAACAACTGGCGGAGAAGACCGGTCCCACGATTGGCGGTCTTCTCAACGCGTCATTCAGCAATCTGCCAGAAATCATCTTCGGTATTACCGCCCTGCGTGCCGGTCTGGGAGATCTGGTTAAGGCGTCTATGACGGGCGCCATCATAGGAAACCTGCTGCTGGTGCTGGGGCACGCCATGTTTGTAGGCGGCCTTCGCCATGGAACTCAATACTTCAGCCGCGACCGAGCCAGTGACGCCTCAACGGGTCTGCTCATTGCCTCCGTCGCTATCCTGCTTCCCACCGTATATCATCAGTCCGCGCCTTCCGGGGCCAAATTTGCCGGGAGTCTTTCACTGTGGCTTTCGGCCCTGATTCTGGTCTGCTATTTCGCCAGCATTGTCTATACACTTACGGCTCAGGGTGAAGCGCCTGTAGCTGCGGTATCCAAGCCCACCCCGGCAACGGACGCGGTCATTCAGGCGCATAAGTCCGGCCCCAAAGAAGCTATCGAAAAGGCCGAAGCAGAACTGAAGGAAGATGCCGCCAAATGGAGCACCTCATTCGCAGTTGGTATACTGGCAGGGTCAAGCTTCCTTATCGCCATGCTGTCAGACTCTGTGGCGGATTCCATTGGAGTTGTGAAATCGGCGCTGGGTCTGTCTGAACTCTTCCTGGGTGTCATTGTGGTCGCCGCCATCGGCAACGTTTCATCCCAGATGACCTCTGTTGCACAGGCTATGAAGAACAACATGGATCTGGCATTCGAAGTCGCCATCAGTGCGAGCGTTCAGGTGGCCCTTCTGGTCGTTCCCTTGCTGGTCATGGTTTCCTATATCATTGGCAAGCCCATGGATCTGGAGTTCACTATTCCGGAATTCGTCGCACTGGGTGCCGGTGTGCTCATCGTAATGCAGATTTCGTCTGATGGTAAGTCACACTGGCTTAATGGTGTCCAATTGCTTTCGCTCTGGTCCATCATTGGCGTACTGTTCTACTTCCTGCCGGTTAAATAACGAGACTCAGGCTGGACCTAACCTGGGAGCGGGTCCAGCCATAGTGAGTCAGCGGCAGACTGCGGGGCTTGGACCCATAGCGCTGCGAAATGGTCTTACAGGATTAACATGGCATCGCCATAGCTGAAGAAGCGGTAACGTTCCTTTACCGCTTCCTGGTACGCCTTCATAATCAGATCCTTGCCCCCGAATGCGCATACCAGCAACATCAGGGTGGTATCCGGCAAGTGGAAATTGGTGATCAGCACGTCGACCCGCTTAAACTGGTAGGGCGGATAGATAAAGATCGAGGTGCGCCCGGTCTGCGGTTTAAGGGTTTCGGCGCTTTCCAGCACACGCGCGCTGGTGGTACCGACGGCGACTGTCCGCTTCGCAGAAGCAACACGCTCGGCAAGTCCCGGGGGGATGGTAAACGCCTCCTCATGCATGACATGTTCATGAAGCTCTGAAGAGCGCAACGGTCGGAATGTGCCCGCGCCTACGTGAAGGGTGACAAACGCATGGTCCAGTTGTGCAAGCAGCTCAGGCGTGAAATGCAGCCCCGCCGTGGGAGCTGCGGAAGAGCCCGCCTGGTTGGCATAGACGGTCTGATAGCGTTCTTCATCCACGAAGCCCTGGGGCGCGGCCACGGCGGGTCGGCGCTTGCGGATATAGGGCGGCAACGGAACCTCACCGGCTTCGTCCGCACAGAAATCTTTGTCGAACACCAGAATGCGTTCGCCTTCCGGCAGGATCTCAACGACTTCCGCGCTCACCTCAATCTTATCCGCGCTTTGAGGAGTGGCAGGAACCATAAACCGGAAAACGGAGCCCACCTTCGCCCGGCGGCCCGGCTTCACCATCACCATCCAGCGCCGCGGAGAAAGTTCCTCCAGCAGCAGAGCTTCCAGCATCCCATCCACGCTCCGCATATTGCCAAGTCGGACTCTGGTGTCATTCATCACCAGCAGATCCCCGGCAGTTAACAGCGAAGGCAACTCTTCAAAACGGTGATGTTCAATCGTGCCTGCGGCACGGTTCACAATCATCAGCCGGGACGCGCTGCGTTTTTCCAGAGGGTAAGCCGCAATCAATTCCTGCGGCAGGTGGAAGTGAAAGTCCTCTGCGCGATAAGGACTTGGGTGGCGTGGAAGCTTTTCCGTCATGGCCTGAGCCTATCATTGGTGCGGGAGGCAATGCTACCAAAAGCAACGGGTGCAGATTTCCATGTAAACAAGGAGGTCTGGGCTCTCAATTTGGCCATTTTATGCCGAAAAGGTAAAATAGCGGTGCAATGAAGGAAATAGTGTTTTTAGGCAATCATTTTTGCAACACGCTCACGTTCAACGCTTTCTATTCTAGTTGCTATCTTTTTTCTTTTTTGTACACCTTTTGATTTAGCTGCCTTTAAAAAAGTGCAAAAAATCTAACGCTTTTCTTGATTTCCAAGCAACAAGAATGTATGTTTGGCCATAAGAACCCAACCCCCCACTGCAGCTCAGGAGTATCCAACCTATGAAAAATATCCGTCGTTCCAAGAGAGGCTTCACTCTCGTAGAACTCATGGTCGTTATCACCATCATCGGCATTCTTGCCGCAGTGGGGACGCCCGCCATGATGATTGCTCTCGACCGCGCCCGTAAGAGCGCCGATACGCAGAACATTCGCCAGCTCGGCATCGCCCTCATGGCATCCGCCTCCGCCAGCGAAGATCAGCGCTATCCCGCCACCAGCACGACGGGCACTGTCGCCACTACATCCACCGACGTGTTCAAGAACCTTCTGGTTCTGAAGGAAATCCCCACTGCCGATCTGGTGTTCTCCCCCGGAGCCGCCAAGGTTAAGTTCACCGGCAGCGATTTCACCAGCCTTTCCACGGCTAACGTTGGTTACAACTACACCAAAGCCACCATTGGTACTGTTGACGGCGGCGTGTCCATGAGCGCGGAAGATACCCTGCCCCTCCTCTGGAGCGCAGGTAACACCACCCTCACCTACACCCAGAACGCCCCTCTGACCCTGACCTCGGACGGCATCTGGAAGACCAGCGGCGCAACGGTGTACTACAAAGGTAATAACTCTACCTTCAAGAAGGCCACCTCCTCCACCGGCACCACTGGCACCATCACCAGCTTTATCTCCAATACGTTCCAGACCACCACTGGTGTGACGTATGCCGAGCTGAAGCCGTAAGGCAACTGGCAGAGGCAGGTCGTCAGTGACTTGCTACTCTTGCTTCACAGTCTCCTGCGCGGGATGAAGATTCGTTCTTCATCCCGCGTTTCTTTGTGTACCAACGCCATCCGCAAAGTTAATTTGGTAGCGATGAAAACGTTTCCCTGGATGTGGCCCTTCCACATCATTCTGTCAGTACTGATGGCGTTTATCCTGTATTCTGCCTTCTCCGTGGCTCCTGCAGATCCTGCAGCCATCGCCCTTGCAAAGGACATCGTGGAGACTACGGCAAAAACATGGCAGATGGATGCCATCATCCGCAATGCCGCTCCTCAAAACGTGCTGGATACCCAGAAGCTCAACAGCCAGTTCACCAATCTCTCCCAAAATCTCGGCGCCTTTCAACGGATAGTGTCATTTCAAAGTCGCGCAGGCAACGTCATGCCGGTCGCCGATAAATCAGCGCCACCAGACAAGACCGCAAAACGGACAGGTGCAACGTTCAAGGCAACGGTCCTCTATGAACACGGTGGAACTGAAATCTCCCTCACCATGGTCCAGATGCCGGACAACAGCTGGAAACTGGTCTACTACGAGATTACTGAAGCCAAGTTCGCTGAGGCTCCAGCCGCGACCAATCAACCGCCTAAACCTTAGGACGAGATCTTCTGCGGGGTTCAGAGTATCTTAAAAAACCAACTGAGAGCTTAAAACGAAAAGGCGATTTGCCTCCGCATTGAATTGCGGAGCAAATCGCCTTTTCGGCCTGACAGCTTTCCTGAGCAGCCGGGCGTTACGAGATAGCGGCGGTATCCTGATCGAGGAAGTCGCCTTCGATGAGGAGAGGATCCATTGTCGCTTCCTTATCGCGAACGGCCTGCAGGATCTGGTTCAGCATGGTGGTGACCTGCTGAGCGTAGAACCGAACGAGACCGATATTCGTTTTCTCGCCGAAGATGGTTACCAGAAGACACTCATGATGCAGCGCGCTCATCAGGATGTGCATACCCTGTCCTTCATGGTACAGGGCGCTGAACTCGGATTCACCCAGTCTCTTCGCCAGTTCGTGCGTGGCGGCAAAAGAGCCGGCCGCGAGAGCGGAGAGGATACTGAGGTCGAGTGAACCGGTGTCACCGTATTGAGCGAAGAGATTTCCACCTTTATCGACAAGCGCGGACCATTGCGCTTCCGACTTCCGGAGAAAATCGATCAAAAGTTGCTCAATGGCCATTTGATCTTCGGCCGTCAACATTCCAATGCCAGTCATAGCGTTTCGATTTAAAGTTTAGGCGGAACGGGCTAAGCCGGCGACGTTAGGGTTAGGAGTCTTCGAGTACTTTGCCAGAAGGAGGCGGGCCGACGCGTTCAGCGTCTCAAGCACACCGTCGCCTCTTGCGGCAACAGCTTCAAAGGTCATGACCTTTGTCGCGCGATTATTAAAGGTATACTCGAGGTAGTTGAGCGGAGCAGCGTTCGGCATATCTCGCTTGTTATACTGGAGCACGTACGGAATCTGCGCCAGGCTGAGATGATTCTCAGCAAGGTTATCTCGAAGATTGTTAAAGGATTCCACGTTCTCCGCCATCTTATCCCAGTGTGAATCAACTACAAATACGATACCATCAACGCCCTTAAGTACAAGCTGGCGAGTGGTGTTATAGATGGGCTGACCGGGGACGGTATAGAGCTGGAAGCGAGTGGTGAAGCCAGGCAGCGTCTTCGTGTTTAACGATAAGAAGTCGAAAAACAGCGTACGATCGGCATCCGTGGCAAGGGAGACCAACTCTCCCTTTTGTGCGTTGGTAATCAGCTTGTGAAGTGTCACAAGGTTGGTTGTTTTCCCGCACATGGCGGCACCATAGAAGACAATCTTAAGCTGAATTTCTCTGCTCGAGTAGTTAATGAACGCCATGATATTAGCTCTCTTCGTTGTTATTTGCGGTGTCCAGCAATTTGAGGACCGAGCGAATCATCTTCATCTGGCGTCGCGGAAGCTGTCGCCGTCTGCAGAGGATGACCAGATAAAGCTCCCTGTTTTTAAACATATGGTAGCTGGTTCCTTTGGTGGGGATGATGATTTCTGCACTTTCATCACCAGCAAAGTTCTTGAAGGAGGAGTTGACCGCGCTGAACATCTTGGGCGCGAAAGCCACAATAGCCTTAAGTTCTAGCGGCTTCGGTACATGACCGACGAGCGGGAGTCCGCTGGCCTGACCGAGAGCGCACCCAATAACATCGGGCCAGCCAAGTAGACGATCCGTAATGTCTTTGAGAGATAGATCTCGGTCCGGGGGAAGGTTGAGAAGTTCGAGAATGCTTTCCTCGGGCGACTTGTAGGGGACGCGGGGAACTTCTGCCAGTACGGGCATTTCCAGACCGGTAAGGGCGAAGTAAGCCTTCGGTGTCATGCCGGGGACAGCCAGGAGATCCTCCATGCGCTCGAACCCGCCGCGGGAGGTGCGGAGCTCGACGATTGCTTTGGCCAGAGCCAGGGTGCAACCAGCGGCGACGCGTATTTCGGCGGGATCTGCAGCATTGAGGTTAAGGTCGGGGTTAGGAACCGGCTCAAACTCCGTGTCATCGGCAATCGTCTCAGGCTCAGAAGCTTTGGCTTCTTCGCCAGAAGGTTGTTCACCGGCCTTGGACTCTTCCTCTTCGGCAAGACGAGCGAGTTCGGCCATACGCTCCTGCTGAGCCTTGGCATCAGCTTCGGCGGCTTCTGCGGCAGCGCGTTCTTCCTCTTCCCTGGCGGCAGCCTCGGCAGCAATGCGGGCTTCCTCTTCTTCATCGGCCTGGCGGGCGAGTTCAGCCATGCGCTCCTGCTGAGCTTTTGCTTCGGCTTCGGCAGCGCGTTCTTCCTCTTCCCTGGCGGCGACCTCGGCAGCAATGCGGGCTTCCTCTTCCTCCTCGGCCTGACGGGCGAGTTCAGCCATGCGCTCCTGCTGAGCTTTTGCTTCGGCTTCGGCAGCTTCAGCGGCTACACGCTCTTCTTCGGCCTTGTTGGCAGCTTCGGCGGCAATGCGGGCTTCTTCTTCCTCTTCTGCCTGGCGAGCAAGCTCAACCATGCGTTCGCGATCGGCTTTCGCCTGAGCTTCGGCGGCTTCCGCTGCCTGACGCTCTTCCTCGGCCTTAGCCGCTGCTTCAGCGGCGACACGGGCTTCTTCTTCAGCGTCCGCCTGCTTGGCCAGTTCAGCCAGTTTAGCGGAGTCGGCAGCCTTCTGAGCTTCGGCTGCGGAGATATCGTCCTCGGATGGACCGCTGAGCGTCTGATCTTCGTCCTGAGCCTTTTTGAGGAGATTCATGACGTCCGGCGCGATAGCCGGAGCGGGAGTCGTCGCGTCCGCGGGAGCGACCACACTCGACTTCGGCTTGATTGGAGCCTTGAAGAGAGCCGGCATACCACCAGGCCCCTTGGACAGGAGAGGAGGCGCGGGGCGCACGGAGGACATGCCACCGGGCAGCGGCTTGGCGCCGGCTTTGCTCAGGGTCTGAAGTGAAGGAGGCTGAACGGAAAGTCCGGGGCGGGCACCACCAAGGATGGGCGGCACGGGACGCGAAGGAGCGCCTATGCCAGGAGAGCCGGGAATTGGGGGCGGTGCCGAAGGGGCAGGAGCTTCCGATGAGAGCTTCTCCACCTTGGGCAGAGCCTGCGATGCGCGCAGGTCGGTAGGAGGCACGGGCGGCTTCGGCAGCACACCGGTTGCACCACGAGCCGGAGGACCGGGAGGAAGCGCAGGCTTTGTAGGCAGTTGCGGTTTGCTGACGGGCGGCGGGAAGGCGGCGGAATTGCCACGGACAGGCGGCAGCGGCACGGGAGGCTTTGCACCACCTAAAGGAGTGGACGTTACTCCGGGTTTGACAGCACCAGCACCGGGACGAGGCATCGGCATGGTGGCGGCGCCACCGATTGGAATCGTAGGGATGCCGGTTGAGCGGGGAACCTGAGCCGGCGTCAGCTGACGGGCAGCGGGCGCGGAAGACAGATTTGGCCCGGGCATGCGAGGCAGAGGACGCGTCGGGCCGGAGGGAGACTCCTTCTCCTGCTTGGCCTGATGATTGGTCGGGACAAATTCTTCGCCCTGCTTGACCTGATCCTCCTCAATAATCTTCGGCTGTGCGCTGGGAGCTGAAGGAGCAGCGGCCTGCGCGGCCTTCTCAGCTTCACGACGGCGCGCTTCGGCCTGTTCACGAAGAATTTCCTCAGTGAAAGGATCCGCCATGTTCTTGACGGCGGCATCAATGTCCTTCTGATCATCGCGAATCCGCATCATGTCGGGCGGAATGCGCATCACGACGTCGCCCAGGGGCAGCAGGACTACCGTGCTCATGTATGAGCTGATCTCCTCTACAGGACGGATGAGATTGCGGGGAAGGTGCGGGACAAGATCGTTTACCGTGAGTTCGATTTTACCGGAGGGAAGCTGCGGCAGAAGCAGGCTCAGCGGGATGGGACATTCCTGACCGGCCATCGGCGAGCTCTCGAACTCAGAGGCGCTCATTGTCATGACTTCCGCAGGCAGGACGCGTACAATGAGTCCCAGCGGAAGCTGCACCGAACCGGACACGGGCGCAGGAGCGGCGGCGGGACGGGGAGCGGTACCGGGCAAAGACTTCTCCGGCAGTACAATGCGCTGCGTGGACTTGCCACCCATAATCAGGGAGGGCTTTGTCGGCTTTAATCCTCCGCCCTTAGGCAGGATCATAGGCTGAGTAGTCGCAGCGCCGATAGAGGATCGCGCACTGATAGGAGACAGATTTGCCGGCTGAGGCGGCTTTGCCCCACCAGTCGCAGTCGCCTTCGGAGGAAGGGGTGGGGAACTCTTCGGGCCGGGAACCTGGGCTTTGGGGTCCTGCGGTTCTTTATCCTTGCTTTTCCCGAAATTGAAAATGTTTAAAGCCATGCGAATAAATCTCGTTTTGCGAACTTGTCTTTCCGAGTAGATGGTGCACTATTCTCCATCAGATGCAACCCGTTATTTTCGGATTCTTGCCCGGTTTTTCCCTCGCATAAAATGGACTCAGCGTTCGATATCCCCCACATAGAAGAGAGTGGTCAACGATTGGATGAAATCCTGCAGATTTGCTGCCAAGCAGAACGCAGCGGGCAAATCTTGTTCCAATCTGGTGATCAGACTGGTGAAATATTCCTTCAGCATGGAAACATTCTCCATGCCACATCCAATGGAATCCAAGGACCAGCCGCGATTTATTTGATGCTTCGCTGGCAACCGGGCACTTTTACCTTTAACGACGGGATTTTGCCCCACCGCCGCACCATTACAGCTGACCTCGGTCCCCTGCTCTTTACCGCCGGTCAGTTTGACCAGCTCAGCGATGAAGAAATCGTCGAGACGTACGGAGTGCTGGAAGAGGATGGCACAGTCGATTCCACACGCATACAGGGTGCCGTCCCTCGCCTCACCATTATGGACGGCCCGCCGGACATCGACCGCGTGAGCTATGAGCTCGGAACTGACTTCGTCCAGATCGGTCGCGTAGAAGGAAACGACATCATTCTGCCCGAAACTTCCGTCTCCAGTAAGCACTGTACACTTATCCGCAAAGGCAGTGACATTATTCTACGCGATCTCAACTCCTCCAACGGTACGTATGTAAATGAGCAACGTATTGAAGATGAGGATCATACGTTGCAAATCGGAGACGTGATCCAGATCGGCGGCGTACAGCTTCGTTTTGAAGCAGGTATCCGCGGCCCTCGCGGACGCCGTCCCGCCCCCAAAACGACAGGCGCCACGGGAGTCGGCGCAGGCGCAGGCAACACTGCCAAAGGCCTGGGCATGAAACCCATAACAGAAATCGAACGCACTGTTATCAAGATTGAGGATAAGGATAAAGATCCGCTAGAAATGGCCACTGCCGCAGCCAACAAAAGCAAGGACGGTCCAGTACCTATCCGTATCGACACCATTAAAGTGGACCCTGTTAAAGAAAAGACCAGCCTTGGTCTTTCGCTTATCATTATAGGTGTCGCACTTTTCGTCGTGGCGATTCTCGTGTGGGTCATTCTTCTCAAACCTCAGGCAGGCTGAACTTCGCTGCCCACCTTACTTCTTTACTGCGGCTTGTCTCTTTTTAGTCAACCTGTACGATACCAAAGTTAAGCGCTGTTGTCTTTTTTCAGTTGCCGATCATTTTGCTTCGCGCTATTGACAAATCTTTAGCGCGACGCGGACTACGTATTTTTTTCTTTCCAGCGGAATATCATGGCAGAACTGATATTGAGCAGGATCGTCTGTTTCCTTTTGCTAATTTGTTTAGCGTTTATTTTCCAATGCATGTTCCTTTCTCCGCGGTTGGCGATTTCTTTCGGCAACACAGCACCTTTGTTATTTTATCCCATGTTCGACCGGATGGCGATGCCTATGGCTCTACACTGGGACTGGGCCTGTGCCTTCGAGAGATGGGAAAGACGGTCTACATGTACAACGAGGATGGCCTGACCCCGCGTTTTCATTACATGCCGGGCAGCGAAAATATTCAGGTTACACCCGCCCAGCCTCCGGCCGATGCCAAAATTGTCGCTGTCGATACTGCGGACGCAGCCCGTCTGGGCAAGACATTCGTGTCGTGGAATCGGACGCCGGATCTGAATATTGATCACCACGTCAGTAATCCTCTGTATGGTGAACTGAATGTCGTGGTTTCAGACGCACCCGCTGCGTCCCAGGTGCTTTATGAGCTGTTAGTGACGAATGGGTTACCCATCACGTCCGACATTGCTTCCAATTTTTTCATCGGTATTTCCACCGATACAGGCTCGTTCCGGTACCGTGGAACGACAACTCGCACATTTGAAATTGCGGCTGCGCTCACCAAAGCCGGCGCAAACCCCGCGTTCCTGGCTCAGCAAGCCTACCAGAGCTATCCTGCCTCCCGCTTCCGTCTGCTACAGGCCGTTTTGCAGACTACGCAGTTTTCCGCGGATAATCGCATTGTATGGTGCAAGCTGGATCAGGATATGTACACCACAACTGGCGCAACAACCGACGACACGGAAGGACTTATCGAGTACTTCCTGATGACGGAGACAGTCGAAGTGGCTGCACTGCTGGAGGTAATATCGCACACCTGCATTCGCGTCAGCCTCCGTTCGCGGGGCAAAGTGAATGTTTCCCGGATTGCGGCAGCTTACGGCGGCGGCGGTCACCATTCCGCCGCGGGTATCCGCACATCGCTTCCCTACACCGAATTGGAGAGTTCTTTAATTCGAGATATTGAAATTGCCCTTGCCGCATCCCCTTCTACAGAATAATACAGCATCAGGAGCAGCTGCGGTTGATTATATCCCTTGTCCGCCGATTATCTCCATCCATCCCGTATGAATTTTCAGAAAAGCCACAGCAGCAATACCCCCCAGCTGGATGGGGTCCTTCTGGTTGACAAGCCTCGCGGCTGCACGTCGCATGACATTGTGGAGTTTGTGCGTCGCCGGTACAAGTTTGCCAAAGTAGGCCATTGCGGCACGCTCGATCCCCTGGCTACCGGCCTGCTGATGCTTGGCATCGGCAAGGCAACCAAGGTGCAGGATCTGCTGATGGCGGAGGATAAAATCTACGCCGGCACGATGAAGCTGGGCCAGACCACCGCGTCTCAGGATGCCGACGGCCAGGTGGAAGAAGAGAAGCCTGTACCCGCGTTTACGCAGGCCCAGATTGAGGAGGCGTTTAACAAATACGTCGGAGACTTCTATCAGACTCCGCCCATGGTGTCCGCTCTGAAACAGGGTGGCGTTCCGCTTTACAAGCTGGCGCGTGAGGGAAAAACGGTGCACCGCGAACCGCGGCTTATCACGGTGTATTGGTATAAGCTACTCGGGATAAGCCTGCCACATATTCGCTTTGAAATCCGCTGCACGAAAGGCTTTTACGTACGGACCTACTGCCACGATATAGGCCAAGACATGGGCACGGGCGCACATCTCACGGAGCTTACCAGGTTGCAGTCCGGTAACTTTACGCTGGACCGCGCGGTCGGATGGGAGCAGCTTCAGCAGATCAGCGAGGTCGGGGAACTGGTTCCTCACATTCTTTCGCTGGCAGAGGTCTCCAAGCTGCGCCGCCAATAGGCTTGCCTGCTGAACCGACTTCCCCTTCTCTCAGCGCGGTGGTGAAATTCAGCATTTTCGACCTTCGCGCTTCGCAGATCCCCCCTTACGCCAAGTAAATGCACGCCACCCAAGGTGATTCCGTAGCACTTTTCGACATACCTGTACGGGCCGATATCCGCCACGTTGCCATAGGAATGTTCGATGGCGTCCACGCCGGACACCGGGCCGTAGTGGGTGAACTGATCAACGCAGCGACCGTTCCGGCGGCTTCCGACATCTCAGCTTCACCGTCAGCGCCCCCCCCTGCGGTATCGCACCACGAAGGTATGGCGGTCATGACCTTTGAGCCTCATCCGCTCTCTGTTATCGCACCGGACCGCGCTCCTCCCCGACTGACAACCCCAGGCCAGCGCCGCAAACTTCTCCTTCAGGCCGGCGCTTCGGAAGTGATTTCTGTCTCCTTTACGCCGCATACCCGGGATCTTTCCAGCAGTGATTTCATATCGGAGCTGGAGCGCATTTTTCCACGGCTTCGCACCATTGTTGTAGGCCCGGGCTGGACTTTTGGGCGCGACCGAGCGGGCAACGCCCTCACTCTTAACCAGCGTGGCGCAACCGCCGGCTATCGCGTCATGGAAGTAGCACCGGTGATGGCGGGTGGCCTTCCTCTCAGCAGCACCCGCATTCGTGAGGCAATAGGCAACGGCAACCTGTTGCTGGCCAAAGAGTTTCTGGGGCGCTCCCATACGCTGTCCGGCACTGTGACGCATGGTCGTCAAAATGGACGCAGGATCGGTTTCCCCACGGCAAATCTGGGCGGAGTTTTTCAGATGCTGCCTCCTTTTGGAGTTTACGCCACGCGTGCGGTGATTCACGGCCACGGCGGCCACACGGTAAGCATACCCAGCATGACCAATATCGGTATTCGCCCCACGATAGATGACAGTGCCACAGTCAGCGTAGAAGCGCACCTCTTGGATTTCCATCAGGATATCTATGGACGTGAACTGGAGCTTTCCCTGGAATCTTTCATTCGCCCGGAAAGGCGTTTCAGCGGTCTCGACGAGTTAAAGTCCCAGATCAAGACAGACGAAGTGGAAGCCAGAAGGATTCTTACGTTTATCTGAAAGCCCCTTCGATCAGGCTTTTAGACCATTACTCATTTTACTCGTGACAAATAGCTCGATTTGACATAGATGTTATGAATGACCAGATAAGTTGAGCCTCTCAACCTGTGTTACATTCAGCACTGTTCTTTCCACATTATCAGGAAACGTTGAGCTTAGGGATATGGCAGGCATATCCATCAGTTCTTCATACATGGAATGAGCCGTGCCATGCCCGCGTACTCATCTATGTCCAAACAGAACTCCCCTCCTGTTAGCCTGCCACCTCATTCCATGCCCGCCGGCAGCGAATCCCTCGCTCGCTGGTTTCCTGTTCGCCCCAAGATTTTCTCGAGCCTGCAAGGCTACACCCTCTCCGATTTCCTGCGCGATCTCGGCGCTGGTGTCACCGTCGGAATCGTCGCTCTTCCTCTGGCGATGGCGTTTGCGATCGCATCTGGTGTTCCGCCCCAGAGCGGCATTTACACCGCTATTCTCGCCGGATTCATCATCTCTTTCTTTGGTGGATGTTCCGTGCAGATTGGCGGTCCTACCGCGGCATTTATCAGCGTTATTGCGCTGATCGTGCAAAAGCAGGGCTACGAGGGACTGGTGATTTGTACGATTCTGGCTGGCATCATCCTCATGATCATGGGTTTGGCCAAGATGGGAAGCCTCATCAAATTTATCCCCTACCCGATTACCAGCGGATTCACCAGTGGTATTGCGGTAAGCATCTTCCTCAGCCAGATCAAAGACTTCTTCGGACTGCAGATCGGAGCCGTGCCGGCCGAGTTCTTTGACAAAGTGCGCACTCTGGGTACGGCACTGCCCCTGCTGAACCCAACCACAACGGTCATGTCGGTGCTGGCCCTGGCATTTCTATGGATCTGGCCGCGCTATGTTACGCGTCGCGTACCGGCATCCATTCTACTTCTCGCTGTGGCAACCGTCGTCACCATCGTTTTCCAGCTTCCTGTCGAGACAATCCAGACCCGGTTTGGAGGTATCCCCGCGGGGCTGCCATCCTTTCACTGGCCGCAGAATGTGACCTTCGCACGCATCCAGGAACTTCTGCCCTCCGCCATTACCATCGCGATTCTCGCCGGCATCGAGAGCCTTCTCTGTGCAGTTGTCGCGGATGGACTTACTGGCAGTCGCCACAACTCCAATACAGAGCTCTTCGCCCAGGGTTTGGCCAATCTCGCGTCGCCTTTTATGCTCGGTATCCCTGCCACTGGCGCCATCGCGCGCACGGCCACCAATATCGAAAACGGCGCTCGCACTCCTGTCGCCGGAATCATTCATTCCCTGACTCTGCTCATCATTCTGCTGCTGGGCAGTCAACTGGCCAAGCACATCCCTTTGTCGGTCCTTAGCGCGATCGTCATGCTTGTGGCGATGAATATGGGCGAGTGGCACGAGCTGACTCGGCTGCGGCGAATGCCCGGCAGTGATGCCATCATTCTGCTTACTACGTTTCTGCTAACGGTCATTTTCGATCTTACCATCGCCGTGATGGTGGGGATGGTACTCGCAGCGTTTCTCTTCATGAAACGTATTTCCGACACCACGCAGATCAGCCTGGTAACGGAGGAAAATGAGCAGGAAGGCGCTCACCATTCCGTTATTGGCAAGGAGCTTCCCCCGGGGGTACTGGTATACCGTATTTATGGAGCGTTCTTCTTTGGCGCGGCAGAGAAGATGGAAGAAGCGCTTGAGAACATCTCTTCACTTCCCAAAGTGCTTATCCTGAAGATGCATACCGTTCCCGCAATGGACGCCACAGCGCTGAATGTACTGGAAAGCGTATGGGAAAAGATGCGCCGGCATGACAGCCATATCGTGCTAAGCGGTCCGCACACACAGCCCTATTTCATGATGATGCAGGCCGGCTTTGTCGATAAGCTTGGGAGTGAGAATGTGTGTGGCAATGTGGATGATGCCCTGGCGAGGGCAAAGGAGATCCTCGGAAGCAGTAAATCATGACAATGCCCAAGGCATGACGACTCTGGAAATGATGCGAACGATAAAACAGTATCCATTTTTATCTTGCTGTTCCGCACAACGTTGCTAGTGTCGATATTTCCGGTCAGTCCGCACTGAAAGGTGGGAACTCCATAGTTTCCCACTTTTTTTATTTATGGAGACGGACCGGCAACTGAGCAAAGGAGCGCCATGAGCCAGGACCTGATCTCGCTTTTGGAATATCTGGAAAAGGAAAAGGGCATCAAGAGAGAAGTTCTCATCGAAGCTGTCCAAAGCGCCCTCGTGGCTGCGTCCCGCAAGAGCTTCGGCCCTGCGAAGGACCTCCGTGTCGAAATCGACCCCCGTTCGGGCAAAATCAAAGCCATCGCCCGCCTTACTGTGGTGGAAAAAGTTGTCGTGCCTCACGACGAAATCAGCCTCGCCAAAGCCAAGCTGCTGAAGCCGGATGCGGTGCTGGAAGACATCATTGACGTCGAAGTTACGCCGAAGGATTTCGGTCGCATCGCCGCGCAGGTCTTCAAGCAGGGCCTTACCCAGGCTATCCGCGGCATCGAACGCTCCATGGTCCTGAATGAATACAAGGACCGCCTCGGTACCATCGTTACCGGCACTGTACGCCGTTTCGAACGCTCCGACGTCATCATTGACCTCGGCAAGTTTGAAGCGCTGATGCCCAGCAAGGAACGCGTCCCCACCGAGGACTATGCCCCGAACGAGCGCATCCGCGCCTATGTCCTGGCGATCGAAAACACGCAGCGCGGCCCGGAGATCATTCTCTCCCGCAGCCACCCGGACTTTGTCCGTAAACTTTTCGAGCTCGAAGTAAGTGAACTGGTGGATAAAACCATCGAGATCAAGGCCATGGCACGCGAAGCGGGTTACCGCACCAAGATCGCCGTGTGGTCTCAGAACGACAAGGTAGATCCAGTTGGCGCCTGTGTTGGCATGCGCGGTGCTCGCGTCAAAAATATTGTGCGCGAACTCAACAATGAAAAGGTCGATCTCTTCCGATGGTCGCCCAATATTCGTGAACTCGTCATCGAAGCGCTGAAGCCCGCAAAGCTGAAGACGATCGAACCCGACGAGAAAAATCGCCGCGTCAAAATTTACGTCGACGACGAAAACTATTCGCTGGCGATCGGCCGTCGCGGCCAAAACGCACGCCTTACTCAAAAGCTGACCGGCTGGGAAGTCGAAATCCAGAAACAACAGACAGAAACGTACGGATTTGAACAGCAGATGAATAAGGCTGTTGAAAGTCTCGCGGCAACTCTTAAGATAGATGCCGCCACAGCCAAACATGTGGTCCACGCCGGCTTCCTCTCCACTGAGGGAATCGTCGAGGCAGACGAGGAAGATTTCCTCGGCGCCCTGCCGGACCTCGATCCCTCAATCGCCGCCAAAATATACGCAGCCGCCAAAAGCGCCCGGAATTAAAAACTTCCGATTCCACCACACATGTCGAAAGATAAAAAAGGCGATCCCCGATTTAACAGGCCCTCTCCTCCTCCCGCAGGGGGTGCAGGCCCCGTAAGGGGTATGTACCAGCGGCCTGGCGAGTCGTCGGCTCCGCGTCCCCTGGCCGGCCACCAGCGGGCGGTTCAGTCCAACTACGTGCCGCCGAGTTCCGGCCGCCCGCCGCCAGCCGTTTTGCGTTCCAAGCAAGCTGCAGCCCCGGCGACACCCGCGACTTCGGCCAATACGCCTCCGCCTCCAGTTGTGCCGGCAACACCGGCACCAGCGGCTGCGCCAGACCCGAACGCCAAGATCGTGGTAATGAAGCCGCCGATCGTGGTGAGCGAACTCGCGGCGAAGCTGAATCTGAAGCCTTTCCAGCTTGTCCATCACCTGATGGAAATGAACATCTTCGTCGCGCCCAAACAGGCGATCGAAGAAGATGTCGCACGCAAAGTGTGCTCCAAGCTGGGCTGGACTTTCGAGGTGGAAAAGCGCGAGAAAGGCGCCGGTCAGGTGCACGCCCCCGTCAAGGTGGTGGAGCCGCCCAAGCCCGCACCCGCTCCTTCCGATCTGCTGGAGCCACGTCCGCCCGTCATTACCTTCATGGGTCACGTTGACCACGGCAAAACCTCGCTGCTGGACGCCCTGCGGTCCGCACGCGTCGCAGCCGGTGAAGCAGGCGGCATTACGCAGCACATTGGTGCCTATACCATTAAGGTAAAAGACCAGACCATCACTTTCCTGGATACCCCCGGTCACGAAGCCTTCACCGGCATGCGTGCACGTGGTGCCAACGTCACGGATATCGTCGTTCTCGTTGTCGCAGCGGATGACGGTCTGATGCCCCAGACGCTGGAAGCGCTTAGCCATGCCCGCGCCGCCAAGGTGCAAATCATGGTCGCCATCAACAAGATCGATCTGCCGTCCGCCAATATCAACCGAGTGAAAGGCCAGCTGCAGGAGCAGGGTCTGATTCCGGAAGAATACGGCGGCGACACCATCTACTGCGAAGTCTCCGCGACCAAGAGGATCGGTATCGATAAGTTGCTGGAAATGATGCTGTTGCAGGCCGAGTTTCTTGAACTCAAGGCGAGCCCCAAGGGTCTTGCCCGTGGTACAATCATTGAAGCCCAGTTTGAGCAGGGTCGCGGCCCGACCGCAACGGTTCTTGTTCAGTCCGGCACGCTGAAGGCAGGCGACAATATCATTGTCGGCCCCTACTACGGACGTGTCCGCGGCCTGGTCAACGATCTTGGTAAATCCGTCAAGGAAGCCGGTCCGGCCATCCCCGTCAAGGTGATGGGTCTGAACGGCGCTCCGAATCCCGGCGAAGAACTCGTCGTGATGAAGACGGAGCGCGAAGTTCGCGATCTGGGTGAAGAACGCGCTGCCAAGCTCCGCCTCGGCAAGCTGGAAGTGGGTCCCAAGGTTCGCCTTGAAGATCTGCTCAACACGCTGAAGGACAAGGACAAGAAGATCCTCAACATCATCCTTAAAGGTGACGTTCAGGGCTCCGTGGAAGCGGTTGCGAACTCTCTGCGTAAGATCCAGAGCAAGAAGATCGATCTCGAAATCATCCATCAGGCCGTCGGCCCCATCACGGAATCCGACATCCTCCTCGCCAAGGCATCCGAAGCAGTCGTCATCGGCTTTAACACGAAGACCGATAACGCCGCTGCCAACGCCGCCAAGCGCGAAGAAGTCCAGATCAAGCTCTATAGCATCATCTATGAGCTCATCGATCAGGTCCGCGACGCGATGATCGGTCTCCTCGACCCGGAACTGCGCGAATCCCAGCTCGGCATCATTGTCGTCAAGCAGGTGTTCTCGCTCTCCAAATATCCCGTTGCAGGTTGCCTCGTGCAAAGCGGTCGCATCGTGCGAAATGCACGAGCCCGCGTGCTGCGTCGCCGCCAGCCGATCTACGACGGCCAGGTTGTCGCCCTCAAGCGCTTCCAGGACGAAGCTCCGGAAGTCCGCGCCGGTCTGGAATGCGGTGTTCGTCTCGGCGATTTCAACGAATACCAGGTCGATGACATTATCGAATGCTATCAGCTCGATAAGGTTACGCAGGCCCTGTAAGAAGCTTCTTACCAGGCATTTAGCTTAATTCAACAAAACCCCGGAACATGGCGCTGCTGCGCTTTGTCCGGGGTTTTTTGTTTGGTTAACGCGATACTTCAAGATCGGGAGCGCCGGCTTCCATGATACGTTTGTCTATATAGATCTCATACTCTGCTTTCATCGGCAGTTCCATATCTATATGCAAACGACGGCGTATCGTCTTAACAACCGTTTGCTCTTGTGGATTAAATCCCTCTTTTAGATAATCCTCCCAGTAAACGCCCATACCGCGTCGTTGCCACAGAGGAAGCTCACTAAAGTTAACACCTCGCTGAAACAACAGCTCGTTCTTATCCGCAACACTGGCTCCTTCCAGCGCTCGTGTCGCCTGCCTTACCGTTTTACCTTCCTTCCGCAACAACCAATAGCAATGACTGTTGAGTGCATTGCGCGACGCATCCTCCTGCCTCCATAGAAAATAATCTCTGACCTTGCTGGTATTTGGAAGCTCGGAAATTCGACAATCGAAAGTCGCCAAGGCACCTAGCTTTAGTGAGAATGCAGCGCTGGCTTCTCCCGCCAGAACGGAATTGTACTTCCGCATTTTCCGATCAAATGAATCGACATCGAGATGGAAGAGCAGCGAGATCTCATCGCTCTGTGTGTAACCATAGCTGACCCGGAAACCGCATGCCATAAGGTGCTGGAGAGTCTCCAGCATTATGTCCCGGAAGCGCGGGTCAAAGGGTGCCTCAAACTGGTGCACCTCTTTCGTTAGCCTTGTAAAGCTGCGTCCATCAATGCGAGCTACCATCCAGACTCCAGGCAGGATAAACATATCATGCCCGGTCTCATACATTCGCATCTCTTTATCCAGATCATCAAATTTCATAGTTTCCACTTCTCCGTAATAAACTCCCCTTCACCGGCCTTTCTGACAAAGTACAGCTCATCAAAGCCTTCCTCGTAAGAAGGAAGTTCCATGCGTCTCGATGAACTGATAACCGCAAGATCTGGTATTCGTTGCGCTCCTGTACGTTTTTGATTGGAGACCATGCAATCTTCCAGCTTCGATTCAAAGTAGTACCCACGTACGACAAACTTTGCTGCCTTTGCGGAGAGAATGTAGGCCGATCGAGATGCTTCTGTCAGATTGGTATTATCGATAACAGTTCGTACTTTGCCTTCCAGACAGGCTTTAAACAGAATGCTTTCCCGATGTCGCGTCCTAAGCATATCGAGATTGATACGTACATGCGTGTTGTAAAACTCCCGCTTGTAATAAGTAGATTTTCCCGAGGCCTGAAGACCCATAAACAGGATCAGCTCTAATGGTGAACTCATTGTATAGATACATCTGTAAGGACTCCATCCATAGCGATAGCACCACGAGAAGGCGAGGATGAAAAATGGCGAACCACACCAACTCTTTAACTCACACCACCAATACGGCCCAACAAATGCTGCACTCTCCGCGACCTGCACAGCCGCCGAAGCGCATCTGCTTCGCGTTTACTTACTTGCCGAGAATGAGGACCACCGCTATAAGCATGCCGTCAGTTGCCGTGTAACAGGAAATCCTTGATGCAAATTCTTCTCCTGACTCTCTACCTCATACTGGCAGCATTGCTGGTCATGCATAGCATTCATCGCGTGCTGATGCTGATTGGCGTGCCCTGGCGCAAAGCATCTTCGCCTGGCAGTGATGCTGAAGCAGACGGGGAGGCCGCTCTCCATTCCACAGAGCCGCTCCCGTTCGTCACGGTGCAGCTTCCCATCTACAATGAGCGCCATGTCGTAGAGCGCCTTGTGCGAGCTGCCATCGCCCTCGACTACCCCAGCGACCTCCTGGAAATTCAGGTGCTGGATGATTCAACGGACGATACCGTCAGAGTCGCCGCACATCTGGTCAACGAGCTTGCTGCGGAAGGTGTTGCAATTCGCCACATCCACCGCACTCACCGCCAGGGCTTTAAAGCGGGCGCGCTTAAAGAGGGTCTGGAAGTCGCCCGCGGCGAGTTCATAGCGATCTTTGACGCCGACTTTGTCCCCGATCCCGACTTTCTTCGCAACCTCCTGCCCCGCTTCACTTCGCCCCGGATCGGCCTGGTGCAGGCACGCTGGGGTCACCTGAATCTGGAGTACAGCCTGCTGACTCGCGTGCAGGCTTTCCTCATTGACGGGCATTTTCTCATTGAACAGGTCTCGCGGCACAAACGCGGCCTGTTCTTTAACTTCAATGGCACTGCGGGCATCTGGCGCAAATCCTGCATCCTGGACGCCGGCAACTGGCATGCTGATACGCTGACGGAGGATCTGGACCTTAGCTACCGGGCACAGTTGCGCGGGTGGCAGTTCCGCTATTTCCCCCAGACCGTGGCACCGGGCGAGCTGCCGCCGGACATCTTTGGGTTTAAGGCACAACAACGTCGCTGGGCTCGAGGCACGGTGCAGACTGCATTAAAGCTCCTGCCCCGCATTTTACGCGAACCGCTTTCGCTCCGGCATAAATGGGAAGCGTTCATGCATTTCATGGGATATTCCATCCATGTCATTATCGCGCTTTTTGCGATTCTGAATCTGATCACCTTTACACTGATCATAAATGATGAGTTTGTAATGCCGCTCTGGCTCATCGTCACATTCAGCGCAGCCGCGCTTGTCTCGCTGGCATTTATTATCGGCACCATCGTGCAGCTGCAACGAGAGAAATGGCTGACCACCGGGTTGATACCCTTTTTCATGTCGGCCACGATCGGCATGTCGGTGAGCAACGCCATTGCGGTGCTGGAAGGCTTTTTCAACCATCCTTTTGAATTCGTTCGCACGCCCAAACACGCTTTGGTTGGCCCGGGCAAATCCGCAACCTCTTCCGATACGACTTCCCGAGCCACGCCCACCTCCTACGGCAGTCCGCGCCAGAATACCATCGTTGCCGTGGAGACAATATTTGCGCTTGCTTACGTGGCCATGACAATCATCGCCATTAAGCGCGGCGAATACATGTGGCTGCCGACGCTTATTCTTCACGCGGCGGGCTTCAGTTACGTCTCTGCACTCTCGCTCAGCGGTATGGGGCTTCTTCCCTCCCCTGCCCGTTCGGATTCAGAGCCGGCGTTGGAAGCGACAAAATAGCTGTCCTTCCTGGCTCGTCATATGTATACACTTAGGCTATGCCCACAGCATCTGTCGTCGGTGTGTACCCTGTGGCGGGACCTGAGCCCTGCCATTTTATCGAACTTGCCATCCAGGGTGGCGAAGGAATTTTTGATCTTTGCGAAGTCACGCAGCCGGTGACGGGAATGCATCCCAGTGAGTGGCAATGCCCGCTGGACGAGCGTCTGATTTCCGCCGATGGCAACACCGTCCTGACAGAGTCCTTCGAGTCTGAAGATGACGAGTCGCTCTGGCACGGGGATTTCCGGCTGGGCTTCTTCTTCCACTATCTGGATCAGGCCCGAGCGCTTCGCACTCCTTTCGGCGAACTGGCGCTTCCTGCAGAAACTCCTTTTCCCGAACGCCTGTCGGAGATCGATTATGAGGAGCATTAAGCCCGGAATGAGGACGCTGGTATATGTCGTACCGGCAGCGCTCTGAGCGCCGGCAGTGCCGTAAGCAAAGTAATGAAGATGCCAGAAGTCAATGAGCCATCGGTCGAATCTTTAAAAATCCAGCAAAAGAAAAGGAAGAGCAACCCGCGAAATTGCCCGCGGGTTGTAAAGTCATTCAAGGTCCGAAGCTTCCTACTTCAGTATCCAGACTTCGCCTGGTTTGACGCTCAGGAGGTCTTCAGTCTGGACACTACGCTTGCTCCCCAACTCGGTGGCGGTGCCAGTAAAGGCAATCTGCGCAGGCTTGAATGCCCAGACCACAGACGGCTGATTCCCGGCGTCCAGCCACAGTGTATGTGTCGCACCTTCAACCAGGCGCAGACGATGCATCTGGGGCAGGGCGGCATTGTAGAGGTGGTTGACGGCCGCGTATTCCTCGGCCAGCGCGGCACCGGGGACAGCCGGACCGGCATGGTCGTCATCGGCTGCGGTGATGCTCACCCAGGGGCGCGCGCCTACGCCAGGCACGACGCGGTGGGCGGCCATCCAGAAATAGACTTCCGGGCTGATTTTATCCCGGGTGTACTGGTACGTTTTGGTAAAGAAGCCCGGCGCCGTATCAAGCAGCGCAAAAATATCGTCGTTCTTGAGCGTGTCCGACCACAGGCGGCGACGGAATGAATCGCCCTCAAAGCCGTAAGTGGCCACATTGCTGACGCCAAAGATAGTGGTGATTTCCGGACGCTGACGGATGCCCCGACGCTGCAGTTCCCCTTGAAAAGCCCAGATCTCCTCGGCCTGCGGCGCTTTATCTGGCGCGCCCCAGTCGACACACGTGACGCCCAGGTTCTGGTAAGAGTCCCAGAAGATGCCGTCCAGTCCCGCTTTTTCACAGGTCTCGATCGTAGTGTTCCTGGCCCAGTCACCGTAGTCACTGCGATAGCGACCACTCCAAAGAGAGCCATAGTTGCCATCCCAGGGATCGCCATTGGCTTCGCGCATCACCCAGTCCTTGTGCTCCTTCCACACCGGGGCGTGGCGGGACAGATGGAAGCTGAACCACTGGAAAATCTCCAGGCCGTTGGCTCGCGCCGCGTCAGTCAACTGGCGCATACCGGCGTTGCCGCCGAAGCTCTCGGCAAACTTGAACTGATACGGGCAGCAGATATTGCCAGGCTCAACAGGGTTGGGGTCGCTGGTGATGGAATCCCACACGCCATGTGTAAAGACTTCCTTATAACCCAGGCGCGCGTAAGTCGGCAGGGCGTCCCGCAACTCATTGATCCAGCCGGCGCCAAGCTTATGGAGATCGGCATCCCACAAGTGGCTGGATACCATTGGCTTTGGAATCTCGGGCTCAAAGCCGAAGGGCCTCGTGATGCGTGCGCGAACTTCCACAAAGAGATCCAGCCAGAGGTTGCGCCATTCATGACGCTTCAGCGGAGTCGGGTGACGATAGACCAGAAGTTTGCGCTCGGGCGGGCGAGCGTTTTCGGTGAGAGGAAAGAATGGCCGATCCTGATAGTGGATGACGCTCTCGTCTGCAAATTTCTCCAGTCGGGCGCGGGTAAGCGAAGGGCGTTCCGCAAAGAGGCACAATGCGAGGTCGCCTTTGGTCTGGAAATCGAGCACGGATGAGCCCGCAGCACGCGGCAGCATATCCATGGGGAAAGCACCGCCCCAGCCTTTGGTGAAGAACTTCTCTATGGTGCTGAATGCACTCTCCGCATACACCGTCTGCTCGAGATCAATCGTCGAGACATCCTGCTGAATCAGCGTGGCACCGGCCGCTTCGCCGCCGATTTCCCAGGTGGTATCCTCCAGCACCCAGTGAATGGGCTCGCCGCGCGAGGAGATCTCCACCTGCATGGCGAGACCCGAGTAAGTGTTCTCCGCGATCCGCTCCGTGATATGCCGGAAAGTCCAAGTAAAAAGAATGCGCGGCGGATGAAGGCGGCGCGTTTTGATCCGGGCATCGCCCATCGCATCAGCTTCCTGAATGCGCGGCAGCCATTCGCCTTCGCCCTGAAAGATGATCGAAACGCTGTCTTCCTGATTTCGGACGACGTCGCGCAGTGTATAGCGGCTGAATCGGGCACCGCTTTCGCTTTCCGTGTAAATCAGCCAGGGTAGCTCGCCGGAGCGCAGCAGCGTGTTTTCAAAAAGAACCTGACCAAGCCCCCCAAAGCGTCCTTCTTCAAACGCCAGGTGTAACGTGAACGGCCCCAGACGAATAGGCGCGTGCGGGGGAAGAGAAGGCCGTACTACCGCCGTGGCGGGTGCCTGCACAACGGCAGCGGTACCAGTGGTGGATGCGGGAAGTTCAGCAACAGGAGTGCTCATGGAAAAGGGAAAAATGGTGCGTGGAAGTTGAGCACACTATATCAAGTCTATCAAAAGAAGGTATCTATACACTCTGCATACTGGCGGATTGTTGAGCCGGCATGCAGAGTGAAGATTGGCCGTAAGGACAAGCCATGCGTTGCTCATGTTTTTTGATCCAGGACAACAACCGGCATCCGAGCGCTATGACTCCAACTCCTGGCTATTTGCGCAGTTCGATCTTGAGCAGACGCTGATTGCCGGAGTCAAAAACCACCGCGCGGTCGCCGCGCGCGGCAATGGTTTGCGGCGCGTTGAGCGAGGCCATGTCGTCGCCCTGGGCGTCTGTACGACCGAACGTGGCGATGAGTCTGGGGGCGAGGTGCGTCACGCCATCTTTGTGAAACTGCGTGGTGTGTGGATCGCCGGCACCGATGGAGGAGTTAGCGACATCGTTGCCCACATTGGGCTGCCTGCGTACAAATTCCGGTGTGGGAAAGATGCCTTCCTTCACATCGCCGGTATAGAAATAATTGGCGATGTCGAAGCAGAGAACTCGATGGCGAGAGCTATCGCTTACCCAAAGCCGTTTGACATCAGCGGTTAAGGTGATCTGGTTGCCGAAGTTGTCTTCCTGGCGGTTTCCCCACATGGACCAGCGACCAGTCTCTTTCCAGTCTGTCTCGCCTTCGGGTGTGAAGTGGATGACGGCCCCATCTCCGCCGGCCAGCAAGACGCTCTTGTTCAACGCGACAAGCGAGGTGTATCTGGTTACGGGTGTGGCGGTTTTAAGGGTTACCGGGCCCGCTTCCGCGCTGGGATTACCTTCTGGGCTTATGAAGACCGCAGTGCATTTGCCGTCCTTCTGAAGGAGAAGCGCGGCGTTTTTCTTTTGGTACGGAGCGGCAGCAATGGCAACCACGTCCTTCGGCAATGTCGATTTCTCAAGCCTGTTGCCGCGCACTTCCTTATCCAGCTTGCCGTAGCGGAACGTGGTGGCGCCCCACATTTGCTGGCAGGCCATCATAGTGTCGCTTTCCAGCATGGTGATGACTGGGGCGCTTTCGCCGGGCGGCACTCCGTAGAGCAGCGGTGTCGCAGGGCCATCATTCCATTCCCACCTTCCCGTCGAGTGCCAGATACGGCCGTCACGGTCCAGCCCGATTCCCGCGCAAACATTCACGCAGCCGATGCGGCGGATGATATCAAACCGCTTGTCGACTGGTTTCCACTCCAGCAGTTGAAGAATACCCTGATGCCCGGACACCGCGAAGAGATTGCCCGTGCCCATGTGAACCATTCCCTGCCCCTTGCTCAGGTCCGAGTTCTCCGCAACGTGCCCAAGGAATGAGCCGGAATTTCCGCCCAGCACAACACCTGGTGAAGGCTGGAAGGCAAGATCCGAGCGGCGGATCGTGCCGTGCCAGATGTGGCCATACCACCAGCCGTCGATAAGCTGCGAGCGATCGCCCGGCATTCCGCCTGGAACATCCGAGATGGCTCCATCCTGAGCCACGCGGCGAAGCACCCTGTTTGTCATCTGTACGTACACACTGCCATCCAGTGCTATCTCGATATGAAAGCATTTGGGATCCGCCAGCGTGGCGAGAGTTTTCTTTTCTCCGGTCCCGTTGATCAGCACCACATCATTGCCGGAAAGGACTGCCACCCAGCCCTGCCAGGCGCTTAGAGACATGCGGTCGATCTTGGAAGCGCCATCCAGCAATGCGGGGGCGGTGCCGCCCGGGGCTGCCACGGGCAGAGTGTAAAGTGCGGAGCCCAGTTTCAGCATCACCGTATCACCCGATAGCGCAATGGAGTCCAACTTTCCGTCGCCCTGGCCTGGCACGTTCTTGGGCAGAGGATAGGTGGCGATCTGTCGTCCGTCGGGCGAGTAGCGGTTGAGCGCCAGCATACCGCCGCGATCCCAAAGCGTGCCAAAGCGGTCGTACACGACCCCGAGCCCGGAAGCGGATGCGCCCTGAAAACGCACGAGCGTACTGCCTTGCTCACCGGAATTACCCATGACACCTACGCACTGCAGCTCTTCCGCCCATGCGGTGCCTGGTGTGAGAGCGCACAAGGAAAGGGACAAGGATAGCGCCGCAAAGGAGAAGGAGGCCGTTAATGCCGCGAAAGTGTGTCGCATAGTATTACCAGACGTGAATGAGAATGCAGAAGCTGGAGTGAAGAAGATCATTTTTTTGCCTCCACAGTGATATCGCCCCAGGCATTCGGGGTAAGCATGATTTCGCCGGGGACGTCGTTGACCAGACCAGTCGCTTTATTGGACCAGTAACTGCGCAGAATGTTGACCGTGCCTGCTGCATCGCCGTAGATCACTCCGAAGTCACCTCGCAGCGACTTGCCGGCAACCGTGGCCGGATCCAGACCAATATCCGCCAGCGGCACGGCTACTTCCACACGATACAGGTTGTTGTTCTCCTTCGTTACCGCGATTTCCGCACTGGTCAGTTTGCGCACGGAATCCACTTTCTCGCTGCGCCACGGGCTTTGGAACATCACACTGTCGGTTGTTGCCGTTCCCGTGCCAGGCTTCAGACGGTGGCGATAAAGCACCGCCGTGTTGCCTTCCTTGCTGGGGGCAATAAAGAGACGGATATCGCCGGGAACAGGGCCGCTCCGGGCAGGATTGGCGGTGGGATCCGTGCCGAGCTGAATATCGATGCCATCGCCGGTCTTGAAGAGCGACTGCCAGTCCGAGCCATTGTTCACCCAGGGAGATTCATCCCGCACGGTATAGAGAAGGTAGAGCTTCTGCGCATCGTACGCCGCCTTTATGTTAACCGGGAAGCGTCCGCCCGATTGCTCCCAGCGAGCAGTTTCGGGCTGATCCTTCCAATCGGCATCCTTTCCATCGATAGTCGGCGCGGTGGCCCGGAAAGGAATCGCTGCTTTGGTCACAACCTGCTCAGCTGCTTTGCGAATGACATTGCGCTCGGCGGCCACAATCTGTTCCGCCGTCACATTCAGCGTTCCGTTGCCGCGCGTCATCTTGTCCAGCCCCTTGATCTGGTAGATGCGATACTCGATACCGCCACCCTGAAAGTAATAGTTCCCGCTTTTCTCGTCCTTGCCAAAGCTTCCGCCGAAGCATTCACCGCCCAGGATATTGCGATCCGTAAAGTCCTGCGTCGAAGTCAGGCGTACATCGGAAAATAATTCGTCCAGATACAGGCCGTCGCTGCTCATGAAAAAGAGACGTCCGTGATTACCGTTCATCGCCAGCACGTCGCTTTTGTCATCCAGCGAAGCTACTCCAGTGAAGAAAAGCACGCCCTGAAGCTCGCCAGTGTTGGGAAGTGGCGCTTTCTGCGATCCATGGACGTTGGTCCAGTTGTTGGGGAAGCTCCACTTTTCGGATCCATCGGAAGCAAAGGCGCGCATACGCGGCTCGGAGTTCACGATCAGCGTACCGAAGCGATCGACCGTGGACTCTGGATTTCCGCCACCGGGTGGCAGAGTAATCGGAAAGCCTGCTTCCACAGTTGGATTAAGCGCAGGATATTTGGGCGCACCACCCGGCCACCAGCCATCCGGCTTCAGAGTTACCAGCACGGGCTTGCCTTTCACTGTCGCGGTTACGCGAAGCGTGAGATCATAGAAATCGTGGCCCCAGCCGGATCCCGCCATGTTTTCCGCTACGGTGGAAAACTCTATCTCATCCGTATCCATTTTGCCGTTGCCATTGCGGTCCGCCCACAGCATTCCGAACCCATGGCCAGGCCGGCCATAAGCGCCGGACTCATATTTCTGGGTGGGATAATCGCGCTGGAACGCCGCCACAAATTCTGGCTCAGGATTCCACTTGTGAGAGTAGGAATACTGATGTGCGGAAGATAGAAACGCCAGTTTGCGCAACGTTCCATCCGGCATCACTTCCTGGATGTAAGTGACCTTGCCGTAGGTGATGAGGAACGTGCGGCCATCCTGACGCCACCAGCGGTAATGCATGCCGTCTTCGCCACCCAGCACGGTGGTGGGTGTGGCGGTTTTCTTCTCGAAATCAAGCGTGAATGCTGTCCCCTGGCCTATCCACTTATTCTTGTCGGTGGGATCGAAGCTTGCGCCGGGAGCACCGTAGGAGGTCGGGCCGAAATGCTGCACCATCATGGTGCCGGCCCTGGGATCAAACGCCGCCAGACGTTTGGGCGCCCAGCGGTTAGGCTCTGTTACCCAGAGCCAGCCATTGGGTCCTACCGTCAACCCTGCGGGATTCTGAAACTGCAGCGGATCGTATGGTCCCGGCTTAAGCGGACCAGGCTTGCCAAGGGTGCTGGTTAAATTACGGGTAGCTGCAGCATAGATGCGCACCACATTTTCCTCAGAATCGCTGATGTAGAAATTGCCATCCTTATCCACCGCAAGTCCCGCCGGCTTGCCTTCAAGAGGAGCGCTGGGCGAATCGGTATCAGGAAGTCCGGTCGCTGGATTGATACGATACAGAAAGGTTGGAGATGAAGCGTCGGCAAAAGTGCCATCAGCCTTGTTGGGGCGGGCGATTGCGTACAAAGAGTCTTTTGCCGCAGTCAGTGCAATGACATTGGCTGTATTGTTGATGGTTCGCCCTCCCTTACCCGTTTCCGGATCAATCTCCATGATTTCATTGCTGGCGCGATCGGCCATGTAAAGCTTTCCATTCAGATAGGCCAGTCCAGCCAGCACGGTTTCCTCGCCGCGACCGCCAGGAGAGCCCGGGCCCACTTCGTAGGTACGCAGAATGGAGAACCGCGTTGGTGTCCTGGGAAAGTCCACGGGGGCGCCGGTGGAGATATCAAAGCGCACCAGAGCAATGCGGCGATCTGCTTTCCAATCGGGCTTCTTTTTGTCGAGATTCTGGCCCCAGTAGGTACCGTCATACGCGGCATAAATGTACTTCTCATCAGCCGCCAGGCGAATGCATTGCAGACCGGTGCCCAGAGGCGCGTTACTTCCGCGCACAAAAGTTCCATCGGGCTGGAGAGAAACCACCTGATAGCCACCCTCGCTGACCGGTGATCCGAAGAAGTTCAGTGTCCCGTTCGTCGCGGCGGCCTGAAATGTGCCGTGGTTCGATCCCGGTCCGTTGCAGAACGAAAACAGGTAGCTGTTAGCCAGGCCCGGATGAGAAATCGAGCGCCAGCTGTATTTACCGGGGGCGACGATGAGACCGCTGTCATCACAGCCGTCCCAGGTTATACGATGCGTGCCGGCACCAAGTGTCTGACCGGAAATGAGATTGCGTACGCGTTTGCCTGCGGCGTCCTCAATCACAATTGTGGCCTTGCCTTCCACCGGTTGCTTGAAATCAAAGGCGATGCGCTGTTTGCGATCAGTAGCCGCACGCTCAAATTCGGCTACGTCCAAAGCAAGCCAGTCCGCGGTGTTTTTGGAGAGACCCGAATGCGTGGCGCGTCCCGGTTTATGGAGAAATACTTCTCGCTGGCGCGGGCTGAGGGCAGCAATGGCGCCAGGCCATTCAACAGCAATTGCCAGCTTCAGCCGCGACAGATCCGCCGGTTTGGAAGCGCCACTACTTCCCAGTGATGAGGCAGGTACGATGAAGACATATCGCACCGTATCCTTCATCTTCTGAATCTTGGCTTCCTTGTTCGTCAGCACTACAGTCTTATCCACAGTCAGTCCTATCTGGAGTTGAGGGTCGGCAACAGGAATCGCAGATGAAGGTGCGGGGGACGGAACTGAAGCTGGTACAGGATCGAAGCCCGCCACGTCAACCGTCAGATTGATAGCGTTCGCCGTCTTGCTGATACTGTACGCCACTCGGGGACTTGCCACGTCTGAGACTGTTACGAAGTCATCCGGACCAGGTGCAGCGGCCGCTGCGGCAAGGATCCGTGCGGGTAACATGAAGGAAACCATGCCAACCAGAAAAGCGATTGCGGCTACAGAAGCAATCGCAACCAGACGCCGACACATAAGCCAATAAGAAGCACGTTGGGATCGCATGAATACTCCGGATGAAAGAAAGAAGAACCGTTAACAGCAGAAACGCAAATAGCCCTGGCGACCTAGTACAAAGACAATGCTTTATATTTAAGCCTTACGTCGTCAAAAAAAAGATAATTCATTGCGTGTGCTTTCTGTATGGCGCCGCACGAATTCCCTCAACAGCTGTGTCACGCGCACTTGACCCGCCACGTTCATTGGCGCAAAACAGAGCCGTCGCATCGTCTTCTTCCGGACAGCTCGCCAGTCAGTCTTCCCCCCTACCCTGCCCATGGCCTCCCTCGTCCTCAGAATTGAGATTCAGCAGCAAAAACGCGTCTACTTTCCCGGTGAAACTATATCGGGAATCCTGCACGTAGAGCCGGCAAGCAACGTTACGTGCCGCAAGCTCACCATTAACATGAACTGGCGCACCGGCGGCCGGGGCAACACGGATGAAGGCGCCAAGCCTCAGACAATTACGCTTTATACCGGCGACTTCAAAGCCGGTCTTGTAGAGCAGTTTCCATTCGTCTTCACCGTACCGAACGGGCCGCTGACCTATCACGGCAACTTGCTGTACGTCAACTGGTACCTGAAGGCGCAGGCCGATATCGCCTGGGCCATTGATCCCACCGCGCAGGCCGAGTTCGTCATAGGATCTCCCGCAGAACCGGTGCCGCTGGACCTGGGTCCTAACTACAAACCGCCCAAGCCGCCTTCGCAGAAAGAAGACATGCCGTGGTGGGGTTACGTCATCTGCGCCATCATTCTGGGAGTCCTCGTCTACTTTTTCTCATGGTGCTGTCTCATTATCGCGGTTCCTCTTATCGTATTCTGGGCTATCCCTGCATATATCAAATACTTACAGGTCAAAAAACTGGGAAATCGCGTACTGGAAATCGATCCCCAGCAGGCCTATGGCGGCGACCCGATTGCGGTCACCTTTCGTTATCAGGCAAAGAAACAGATAAAGGTCGAGTATATCTCCGCGACGATTACGGGCGAAGAAAAGGTCGAAAGCGGTTCCGGCAGCACACGACAGACGCATCGAAACCCTCTTTTCAACGAAGAACAATTTCTCGTGCGAGACATAGTGACGGCGCCCGGTGTGCCAGCTTCCCACCGAGCCGAGATTTATCTGCCCGCGAAGGCTGCGCCTACGTTTGTCTCACCGAATAACGCTGTAGAGTGGAAAGTCAACCTGAATATCAAGATAACCAACTATGGTATCTGGACAGAAACATACTCTATAACCGTATGGCCCACCCCCGGTCAGGAGCAATTCGTGCCCGAGCCTGACTGGGATGATGATGATGACGACGAAGACGATAATAATGTTAAGCCAATCCTGAAGCATTAATGCAACGCTTTCATGTCATACGTGCTTTATGACTACCTGGCGCCCATCTACGATCCGGTATTCCATGCCATCTACGCTCCTTATCGCAGGCAGGCGCTGGAGCATCTGACGCTAAAGCCAGGCGACACGGTACTGGATCTGGCCTGCGGCACGGGCCAGAACTTTCCTCTTCTGGCACCGCGACTGACGAAGGGAGGTACCATACTGGGCATAGATATCTCCAGTGGGGTACTGCGACGGGCTGCCGCCTACGCAGAAGAACAGCAATATTGCGGCATCAAACTCCTACACACAGATGCGACCGCACTTGGCGAAGGCGAAGGAAACCTTCTGCTTCCAGGCTCTGCAGACGCTGTGATCTGCACGTACGGATTCAGCAGCATGCCCCGTTGGAAGACTGCTTTCGACCGGAGCTTCACTCTCCTTAAACCAGGCGGCACCTATCTTATACATGATATTCACGCAAAGCATCGCAATCCTCATTCTGCATTTGTAGAGATGGTAACACGCACAGATCTTTCCATCCCTTACTGGCAAGCTCTTGAAGAGGTATCTGCAGACTTTACGCTTCAATTTCTCCCTCGTACCCGGCTTATCTTTGGCGGTTCACTCTTTATTGCCACAGGCAAAAAAAGGCAGATCATCCCCTGATGAGGCTGGGGATGATCTGCCTTTTGCTCTTAAGCAACCTTACCTAAGACTCTTTCGCGTTATTATCTGGCTCGTTTTATAATAGTTTAACGATACCGATAATAATCGTGTCGGTCAGCGCCGCGATAATGGTGGGGGCGACCATAATAGTAGTCGCGGCGATAATAGGGGCGGCCATAGTAATAATCATCGCGATAGTAGCCCCTGCGATAACCATAGTCATTATAATAGCGGTCACGGTAATAATGATCACGGCCCCCTACAATACGGAGCGGGCCCAGGTCTACCACGACGCCTGCTTTGGCTGTACTAGTAGTGATAGGTGCGGAGCTGAACGCAACGCACGCCAGTATAATAGCAAGTAAAAGTCTCATGTACTTAAGACGATGACTGGATTACCATCCTTCAATAAAAATGATCTTTATCATTCCAGCAAAACTTAAGCCACTGCCCCACAACGCCTTAAAATTTTGCCATTTTTTCGCCAAAAACGATCCGGTTGGGCAAGATGGCGCCCCGTCGTTCCATGACAATTTCGTTCCAAAAATAGCACTACCGAATTGTATTGCGGGCGCTGACACGTAATGTGTCAACAGTATGCCGCCCATGCACCTAGATAAAGTTCTCCGACACGCCGAGCGCGAGCTTGGTCAGCATGCCAGCGTGCGCCCCGCGGACATCCTCCAGCTGTACGGTCGTTTCCTGAAACAGGAAGAGCACCGCATTAAGCTGGCTCATTCCAGCGGAGAAGGCGGTCGCAGCATCGTGGAGAAGCGCGCCAATCTCATCACCGTCATGCTGCAGCATGTGTGGCAAGGCGCGTGCAATACCAGCATTCCCCGCGGCAACAGCGAGAACCCAGCAAATCGCCCCAAACTGGCGCTGGCCGCAGTAGGCGGCTTCGGTCGCGGCGAACTGAATCCGCACAGCGATATCGATATCCTCTTCATCTACGCCCGCGAGCAGGGCGCACGCCCCCGCGTGGTGGATGATATTGTGGAGCAGGTGCTGTACATGCTGTGGGATATGGGCCTGCGCGTTGGCCACGCCAGCCGCACCCTGGATGAACTGGTGGAAGAAGCCAACGGTGAACTGAAGACGAAAACCGCCCTTCTGGAAGCGCGTTTCCTCTGTGGCGACCAGCCGCTGTACCAGGAGTTCGAGCGCAAGCTGGAGCGTAACTGCATCAACGGCCACGAAAAAGAATTTATCGAGTGGCGCTTTGCGGATCAGGACGATCGCCACTCCAAGCACGGCAACACCGTCTTTGTCCAGGAGCCGCATGTCAAGAACGGCTGCGGCGGCCTTCGCGACTACCACAACATGATGTGGATCGCCCGCGTTCGGCGCAATATCCGCAGCACCATGGAGCTGATGGAGCTGGAGTACATCACGCCCTCCGAGCGCAAGCAGATTGAGCGCGCCTACGACTTCGTCCTCCATATCCGCAATCAGCTGCACTACCAGCAAAAGCGCAACGGCGACCTGCTGACCCTCTATTTACAGGGCCAGATTGCCAATGCGCTGCACTATCCTCAGCGCAACATTCTGCGCCGCACGGAAGCACTGATGCGTGAGTACTATCAGCACGCCCAAAAGCTCTTTTTCCTGTGCAACAGCCTTAGCAAACGCATCGCCCAAACCATTACCGGCCAGCGCGTTCGGTGGAACTTCCTGCCCTTCCATGCCGTCAAGACAGAGAAAATCGACGTCTTTGTCGTGCAGGAAGGCATGATTGAAGCCATTGAGGCGCCCACCTCCCTGTTCACGGAAGATCCCTTCCGCATCCTGCGCATCTTCCTGATCGCCCAGCAGCGCGGCGTGGAGCTTGGGCCAAGCGTGAAGTTCCGCATCACCCGTAAACTTGCGCTGGTAAACAAGGCATTCATCTATCACAAAACGACGCGCGAGATTCTGCTGACCATCCTTAGCAAAAAGGGACAGGTCGGCCGCATCCTGCGTCGTATGCATGAGATTGGGCTGTTGGGCCGCGTCTTCCCTGAATTCGCGCCGCTCACCTGTCTGGTGCAGCACGAGTTCTTCCACCGCTACACGGCCGATGAGCACACGCTCGTCTGCCTGGAAATGCTGGACCGTGTCATTGACGCGACGGAAGCGCCCTTCAGCAAGTACAAGATCCTTTTCCAGAACATAGAGCGCCCGCAGATCCTGTATCTGGCGTTGCTTCTGCACGATTCCGGCAAATCCGCGAATACGCGCAATCACTCGGAGAGCAGCGCTGTAAACGCCATGCGTGTGGCCCGCCGCATGAAGCTGCCGCAGACCGATCTGTCCATGCTCATCTTCCTGGTGGACCATCACCTGACTATGTCCGAGACAGGCCGCCGCAAGAATCTGGATGACGACGAGACGATCATTCAGTTTGCACGCACGGTGCGCACCCAGGAACGCCTGGACATGCTGATGCTGCTTACCTTTGCTGATTACCACGCCACCGACGCGCGGCAGACCGGCATGGACTGGAAGGAACTGTTGCTGTGGCACCTGTACCACCGCACCGCCGCGGCGCTCAGCGGTCAGGAAGAATTCCTGGCCGCAGCAAAAGCGGAAATCGAAGGCCTGCAGCAGCGCCTGACCGAAGAGCTCGGCAAGCAGATCGACAAGGGGGAGATTGATGCGCACTTCCGCAATCTGCCGTCGCGCTACTTCAACACGCTGCCAGAACCCGTGATCGCCTCTCATATCCGGATCGTTCACGAATTCCTGTGGCATCAGATCATGGATGAAGAAGCCGCGCTGCGACCCGTCGTACAGTGGATCGACACGCCGGAGCAGGGCTTCTCCACGGTCATCATCGTCACCTGGGATCGCGCCAAGAGCTTTGCGCGCATTACAGGCGCCTTTGCGTGCTGCGGCATGGACATCCTCAGTTCCGATATCTTCACTCGCGACGATGATATTGTTATCGATACATTCTGCGTCGCCACAGAAGCTTTCGGATCGCCTATCGACGAGCGAGACAAGAAAGGCTTCCAGGATATCCTGTGCCGTGCGCTTGCCGCCGCGGCGTATGACTTTCCGGAAATGCCCAAGCGCAACACGCGCCGCCTGTCCGGATTCGAAGACGCGGAATTCCCCACCAAGATCTCGTTCGATCAGGCATCCTCCCGCGCCTACACGCTCCTGGATCTGCAGACGGCGGATCAACCGGGCTTATTGTATCGTGTTGCTCTGTGTCTGGTGGAAATGCATATCCACGTCGTCTTTGCCCGTATTACCACGGAAAAAGGCGCCGCGCTGGATACCTTCTACCTGACGGATGACAACGACAAGAAGCTCGCCGACACCTCCATAGAAAAGCTGACAAACGAGTTGCAGAAACGTGTCTCGCCGCCGTCTTAGCAATAGTGAAAACCGGTATAGCGCGGTTACGAAATAGAAATATGGGTAGAAACTTCTACCTCTATATCGTAGCCGCGTGGCTGTTCTGTCATGTTTTAAGTTTTTCCACAGCGGTTTTCCGCTCCATGAATGGTTTCCATCCGCTGACATAATTTGTCGTCGGCGATGCTTCCGGCGCTGGACAATCGATCGCCCTTCGCTACTATACAGCTGATCCCATTAGCAAAGCTACTCTATGCTCTCACGCTCCCGCCTCGTCATACTACTCGCCGTCCTGTTCCTGCTAAGCGTTTCAGGGCTGGCATTGGGCATCTACTACGTCTTTCGCGGGCCGGTAGTGACAGTGGAAAACCATCTGCCGGCCGAGACGCTGATGCTGGCCTATGTGCCCAACGCAGCCAGCTCCGGTTACCGCTTCTATAACTCCAACCTCTACAAGGTTGTGATGGACAAGAACGCGCAGGATTTCACCTCCATCTTTGCGGGGCTCATCATCGGCAGCACGGGCGCCAGCATGAGCAAAGAGACTCAGAAGGAGCTGGAAGAAATGGGCCAGCTTTTCGCGCCTGTCTTTACCGGGGAATCATTTTTTGCAGTTACCGGCCTCAATGCCGCCGCTGTTGCCTCTTTCTCCAATCATCGCCAGGGCACGCCTCTGCCCAATGCGGAAGATCTGATCGCCGGCCACCTGATCGCCGGTGTGCGCCCCAAGCAGGGTGTTGCCTCTGCCTATGATCCCTTTGAACAGCGTCTGCGCGAAAGGTGGGAGCGCGACAAGCCTCAGGACATCGAAATGGGAACGGGCACCATCGAAGGTATTCCTTACGAGTATCTGATCGCCACGCGCTTCGGCAATAATCCGATTCACCGCTTTATTCGCGTTAAACTGGATGGCTGGGTCCTCTTCAGTCTGGGCGAAGCGCCCATGGCCGACTTCATTAAGCGCTACAACGGCACTATTCCCCGCACAACCTCGCTTGCCTCCAGCGCCAACTTCCTGGATGTCAAAAAGCACCTCACCTTCACCGCCGATGCGCTTACGTACATCAACATGGCGGACATCTCGAAGAATCTGAAGGCCGGCATTACCGACAGAAATCATTCGGATGCCATCTCACTTCTGATGGACTGGACGCCTGCCTTCGGTCTTAGCGTCAACATGGAAGACGGTCTGATCCGCGACCGCTACTATTACATCCTGCCCTCCGATCGCCGTCTTGATCTGGGCAAATTCTACGAACCTTGCGCCTACGAGACCGCCCGCGCCACGACGCCAAACACACTGTTCTATCTGGCACAGAGCATTGACCTGAAATCTCTGGCCGATCGCCTTCCCCAGATCGCACGCCAGGCCGGCGCCACTGGACCGGCGGCGGATCCCGTACGCGAATCCGCCAAAATGCTGGCCATTCTGCGTCTGGACCTGGAGAAAAACATTCTGAATGCAGTGGGCAACGAAGTAGGCTGCTTTGTGGAAACGGGCGACAAGATCTCGGCGCTTATGGGCATGATCAACGCTCCCCGACCCGTGGCAGGCGTTCTCTTTACGGTAAAGGATCAACCCAACTTTCAGCCTGTCGTTGAGATGGTGCTGGACATGCTGAAGGGAATACCGGGCTACAAGAGCGATAATATCGACTCCCTGAGCAACGGGTTCGAAGTAACCACGCTTCGCTACGGAATCCCCTCCAGCACGTTCATCAACATCGGCGCCAGCTTTAATATTGATCTGGAACTTTCCGTCATTACGAAGGGCCCCTTCTTCGGCATCATTACACAGCGATCCACAGCGCTTAAGGGCCTGAGCAACACGGGAGGAACCTTCCGCGATACCGAAAAGTTCAAGCAATTGTCTGCCGTTGAACTAAAGGGCTCAGCGGGCCTCATCTACCTGAACACTCCGCTGCTGGTAGATTCCTATTATCCGCTCATTCCCGCGGTGATGAAGCTGCGCGGCTTCATTCCTGCCATTCCCGACATTACGGCAATTGCCAAGCAGAACGGCATTGACCTGGTCATTCCCGACAAGCTGGAATTTGTCCAGAATGTCACCGCGTGGCTTAGCACCGTGCACGTAACCAATGACGGCGTCCAGATGACGTCGCTCTCCGGCGTCGGCAACCAGGGAATTGTGGTGTACCCCACCATGATTGGCGCTGCGGGCTTTGTCGTCAGCAAGCTTTACTCTCCTCCAAGTGATGACGATGCCCCCGCCGACGTGATACTCGGCGAACTGCAGGATGTTCGTCGCGCTATCAAAACCTGGACCATCGCCGGGAACAAACGCAAAGGCAGTGTGCCCCAGTGGAGCGATATCGTGCCGTTCCTCACACCCAACAGCCGTCTGGCCAAGCAAGCCGGAAAGGTCGGCAAAGACCTTCGTGGCAATCCCTTCGATCTCGGCATAGTCGGAGAAAGAGATGCGGATGTCTCCACGGAGACCAAGGCGCACTTCCCGGATAAGGGCCGCGGTTACTGGCTGCAGGGGCGCTAGGCATCCGTGTCTTATATCTGCGGATCTGGTTCAGAGTTAAATAAAACCAGGTCCGCCGACTTCGCCTGACGCATTGCGTTGGTTATCTTTAAAAGGCAGGAAAGGGATAGCTGAAGAGTATTCGATAGAAATGGTATTGATTAGGGCGTAACTGTTTTGCTTCTGTTAGCATTCACACGCTTCAGACCATCTCCCCCGGTTCTGGCAGCGACTCAGCTCCCTCTTCATGAGCACCCTTATTCTTCCTCAGTACGGCATCAATGTTCGCGACGAAGATGCCTACGCTTTCTCTCTCGTATCCGCAGCGCGCGGTGACGGCGCCTCCGATGACAGCGCTGCCATTCAGCACGCGCTGGATCTCGCCGCGGGCGGTTCCCTGAATATTCGGCCTGCCTCCGCATGGCACGAACATCTGGTTGTTATACCGGCCGGTCGTTACAAGATCGGTACGACTCTTCGGATCTCCTCCAACACCCGGCTGCTTCTCCATCCCCAGGCACACATCATACTGGCCGATGGTGCGGGAGTGAATCAGGACGTTTTCCTCATTACCAACAAGCACCACCAAACGGGCGACACGAACATCCAGATAGAAGGCGGCATCTGGGATGGCAACAACCCCGGCAACCCGCGCGGACCGGATGCTCCCGGCAGCTATACCGGCGTCGCCATCAACTTCCGTAACGTCAACGGCCTGCATCTATCCTCGCTGCGCGTGTGTGAAGCGGAATCGTACAATATACGCATTTCGGAAGTGCGCAATTTTGTGATTCAGGATGTGCGCTTCGAAGCTCGTTCCATCCGCCGCAATCAGGACGGTATTCACCTCTGTGGAGGCTGCTCCGACGGCCTGATTCAGCGCATTCGTACCGGTGGCATGAAAGCAACGAATGACGATCTGATCGCCTTCGTGGCGGATGACGCCATGCAGCGCGCTCAAAATCTGGGCGGCACCTGCGGCCACATTCGCCGCGTGCGGGTGAATGACGTGACTTCCGACGATTGCCATAGCTTCGTGCGCCTGGGCAGTGTGTGGTCCACCATTTCCGATGTAACGATAAGCAACGTGCGCGGCGGATTTCGCTGCAACGCGGTAAATGCCGATGCGCTACGATATTGTGCAGTACCCGTCTTCAATCGCCACGATCCCCAGTTTGCCAGCGGCGTCGGCCTGCTGGAAAACGTGTCGCTGAGCGATTTCGACGTGTACTGCACGGAAGGCAAGGATGCGGTGTTGCTTCTGGAGACACGCATGAAGAACTTCCAGATCCGCAATTTCCGGCGTGATATGATCCGCGATCTGGCCACTTCGACCTCCCCCACGGTACGCATGCGCGGTATTATCTCCGACAACATTGTAATGGAAGGTCTGACGGAGGCCGACACGAATGATATCCGTGAAAGCTGGTCGACATCCTCCGTGTCCGCACCCTCTATCGTAAGTCTGGCCTCACCATACGGAGATTCCGTGACGGCCGAGCGATTCCGTCTTGACGTGGCGCTACGCGAGAAGGATCAGCTCATCACCCATGCTCATCATCTTTCCCGGCTCTCAGTCTCCGACTGCGAAATGTCGGATGTACCAGGGGAAGATTTGCGCGACGGAAAATACAGGCGCTAGATAATCGCGTTCGAAATATGCCCATCCTGGCCGGATGGGCAGCTACAGATGCCCTCAAACTTTCTGCATTTGTGTGATTTGTATCGCCATTGCAGATCGTTTATACTAATGGCGAAAACGTAAGAACTCGCCCGGTGCCCTACGGTTGCCGTGCTTGCGTTCGACCCGCGTTTTTCGCCGCCCTATGTGCCCCTCCCCTATCCCCAGCCGATGCTGGGCCGAAATTGACGGTAAAGCCCTTCGCCACAATATCCGCGTCCTGCGAGCCCATGTCGCGCCCGCTACGCAGATCCTGGCGCCCGTCAAGGCCAACGCATACGGCCACGGCATTGTACCCATTGCGCGCGAGCTGGCGCGTGCCGGGGTAGAGTGGCTGGGTACCGCAAGCGTCGCCGAAGCAGTGCAACTGCGCGAGGCTGGAATCACGATCCCCATCCTTATGCTCGGCGCGGCTCTGCGCGAGGAAATGGACGCGGCGGTACACATGGGTATTCACCTCACCTTGTCCAGCGCTCGCGAAGCCCGGTGGCTGAACGATGCCGTAGAACATGCCGGACTGGACTCGCAGACGACCGGCAATGCGCACCTGAAGATCGACACCGGCATGGGGCGCCTGGGCATCTGGCATCAGGATATGTTGCTGGAGTTAAAGCAGATAAGCCAGCTTCCCCACGTCCGTATCGCGGGTCTGATGACTCACTTTGCCTCCTCCGATACCGATCCTGAACTCACCCGCCGCCAGTGGACGAACTTTCAGCGGCACCTGGCGGATGCAGTCTCGGAGGTAAACAGCAGCAGGCGTACAAGCAAGGGCCAAAGGGATGAGCCTCCACTCCTTGTCCACGCAGCCAATAGCGGCGCCATCGTCAATGCGATAGGAACCTCGCTGGATCTGATCCGGCCAGGCATTGTGATGTACGGCGCTTACGGCGACACCCCATGGGAAGGCGGCGATATCCCGGAACCCGCAAAGGTAAGCCACTGGGCCGCAACCGAGCTCCATCGCGTTCTGACCTGGAAAAGCCGCGTAACTCTGCTGCGCAATGTTCCTGCCGGGCGCACTCTCAGCTACGGAGCTACGTACACACTGCCGGAGGCGCAGCACATCGCCACGGTTTCCGCCGGGTATGGCGACGGCTACCATCGCCTCGCGTCCAACCGCGCCGAAGTTTTGATTCGCGGCATACGCTGCCCCATTCGCGGCCGCGTCACCATGGACCAGATTCTCGTGGATGTGTCTGCGGTCAAAGATGTTGCCGAAGGCGACGAAGTCGTGCTGGTTGGCCGCCAGGGCAATGCTGAAATCAGCGCATGCGAAGTGGCTTCCTGGGCTCAGACCATCAGCTATGAAGTCCTTACCAGCATCAGCCCCCGCGTCCCCCGCGTCTATATCGACTTTGACTCTCTTTCTCCGGACACAGAACACGTCTGGAACAACTGCAACGCGGAGTTCGTGGTAAGCAGCCGCAACGGCACGGCAAGCCAGATAAACAACCGCGTTCAACAGGAAGGCCGTCCGGGCGAGCATGCAAATGGAAATTCCCACATTGCTATCCGCCGCCACACGGCGTAAAGTAACAGGCTGGTCAGATCCATCGCGCGCAGCAACCGTGCCGGTTATCGGCAGGCTCGCGCTTTTTCATCCAGCCATTCTTCCCGAAGCCCGCCCGCCATGTCCGACGTGTTCCCCAGTCATAAGCCAGAACTGTTAGCCCCCGCAGGATCCTGGGAATGCGCCCGCGCCGCCGTCGCAAATGGAGCGGATGCGATCTACTTCGGTCTGCCGCAATTCAACGCCCGCATGCGCGCCGAGAACTTTACGGCGGATGATCTTCCCAAGCTGATGGATTTTCTCCATAGCCATGGCGTAAAGGGCTACGCAGCCTTTAACGTGCTAGTCTTTACAGACGAGTTGGATGCGGCGTTGCAGCAGCTACGGCTGATGGAAGAAAGCGGTGTCGACGCCGCTATTGTACAGGATCTCGGCCTTGCCCTGATGGCTCGCCGGCTCACGCCAGACCTGAAAGTCCACGCCAGTACGCAAATGACGCTGACGTCGCCCGAAGGCGTCACATTTGCTAAAACACTCGGGGTAGAGCGCGTGGTGCTGGCCCGCGAATTGTCCCTGCGCGAACTCGCCAAATTTGTCCCTTACACCGGCAGCGAGGGAGATCCCAGCCAGCCAGGACTTCCTATCGAGGTCTTCGTCCATGGCGCGCTGTGCGTGGCGTACTCCGGCCAGTGTCTGACCAGTGAAGCACTTGGACAACGCAGCGCGAATCGTGGCGAATGCGCCCAGGCCTGCCGCATGCCGTACGACATGATCGTGGATGGCACAAAACGGGATCTCGGCGACAAACGTTATCTTCTCTCCCCGCAGGATCTTGCCGCGGCAGAAGAAATTCCGGCTCTGATGCGTTTGGGAATCCGCAGTTTCAAGATCGAAGGCCGGCTGAAGACTCCCGAGTATGTTTCGGCCGTTTGCCAGGTGTATCGTCGCGTGATTGATAACGCCTGGGACGCATGGCGTAAGGAAACAGCATCGGCGGATGTCACAGAGACAAACCGGGTCCCTTTCACCCAGCCAGTGCTGCCGCAGCAGGATAAATACATGCTGGAGATGGCTTTCTCCCGCGGGCTTTATCGCGGCTGGATGCAGGGCGTTAATCACCAGGAACTGGTACACGCCCGCTATGGTAAGAAGCGCGGGGCTCTGCTCGGCGCGGTGAAATCCGTGGCCCGCAACAACGTGGAAGTCGAACTTAGCGGTCCCCTCGCCCCTGGTGACGGCGTAGTCTTCGAATCCGGTGGAGATACGGAGAAGGAAACGGGCGGACGCGTCTACGAAATCCGTGGAAGCCGCCTTTTCTTTGAAAACGGCCGCATTGATTTTGCACGCGTACGCCCTGGGGATCGCATCTACAAGACCGACGATCCACGACTCAATCGCGAACTGCGTCGTTCCTTCGAAGGCGAATTACCGCCCCGCCCGCTGCCCGTTAACTGGCAGGTTTCCGGCACTCAGGGCCAGCCTCTTCAGGTAAAAGCCGTGGTAGACGGCTATGCTGAACTGACCTGGCAAGGCGACTCCGCCATGCCTTTGCAGGTCGCCGTTCAGCGTCCCCTCACCCTCGAAAGCCTGAGCGCTCAGTTCGGCCGCCTTGGAGGGACACGCTTTGTCCTTGGCAAATTCACCTCCTCGCTTCCTGACGGACTGATTCTTCCTGTGAGCGAGCTAAACCGACTTCGCCGCACTGCCGTGGAGCATCTTTCCACTGCGCTGCCTGCTGCGACCGGCTCCAAAGCCGTACCTGCGGGGCATTCCTCTCTCTCAGCCAAGCCCTTGTACTGGAAGGATATCTACAGCGGTGAGGAAGTGTCAGAGGCACCGTCTGAATCTGCGAACGTCCCCCAGCTCAGTGTCCTTTGCCGCAGCCTGGATCAGATTGAAACAGCATTGTCCTGTGGAGTCCGCTCCATCTATTGCGATTTCGAGGATATCCGCCGGTACAAAGACGCCGTTACCCTGGTTCGTACTGCAAATGTGGGCACTCCCGACGCGCCCGCCCTCATCTATCTGGCCACGCCCCGTATTCAGAAAGCCGGAGAACAAGGCTATTTTCGGCTGATCGAAAGCGCCGCACCTGATGGCGTGCTGATTCGCAACCTCGGTGCGCTCGATCACTTCAGGAACAGTCCTCTGGATCGTATCGGCGACTTTTCGCTCAATGTCGCCAATCCGCTCACAGCGGCGATTCTGATGCGCGAGGGACTTCGCGCAGTCACCGTGTCCTACGACCTGAACGCCACGCAGGTTCACGATTTGGTCGCCGCCGCCCCGGCCCGCTGGTTTGAGATCACGCTGCACCAGCACATCCCCATGTTTCACATGGAGCACTGCGTGTTCGCCGCGTTTCTCTCAGAAGGCACCGATCACACCAACTGCGGCCGCCCCTGCGACACTCATCACGTGGAACTCCGCGACCGGGTTGGCATGGAGCACCCCGTCAAGGCTGATGTCGGCTGCCGCAATACCGTCTATCACGGCAAAGCCCAGAGTGGCGCCGGTTATCTGGCCGATTTCTCCGCACTTGGCGTCCGCAGATTCCGCGTTGAGCTTCTCCTCGAAGATAAGTTGCAGACGCGCCGTATCATTCGCGGCTACCAGTCCCTTCTTGTTGGCGAAAGCACGCCAGGCGAGTTATTCAGCAAAATTCAGGCAGAAAACAAACTTGGTGTTACCCTCGGTCCGCTGGCCGTCATGCATTAACAGCAGTTTTCCTTCGTAGGCTATTCGGTTCGGTCTTTTTTGCGTTAAGTTAATCACTCGATTGATTTGTTCCATATTTTCCCGAATCAAGCTCAGTTGAAAACAGCGTCCAATTTATTTGGACAATTTGCATATAGGCCTTGACACTTATTAGCGTGAGTGCTATTCCACGGAGCCGTGTTGCAATTGCCGGCATTCACAAAAGCTCTCCCACATCCACCTCTTCTGCCGGGCCACGCTGGCATGGTTCGGCCGCTCCTCCAGTCTCCACAACATGGAAGCGATTCTCTCACAGCACGTGCTCGTCCTCAACCGGCTTTGGCAGGCCGTCAACATCTGCTCCGCCAAACGCGCAGTCACGCTCCTCTACCAGGGCCATGCCCAGGTGGTCGATAACACCGAAGGCGCCTTCCAGACACTCAACTTCGATCAATGGAGCGATGTCTCCCGTCGCTACCACGGAGAAGACGTCGTCAGTTCCATCACCTTCAAAATGCGGGTGCCTAAGGTGATCCTGCTGCTCTTTTTTGATCGCCTGCCGAAGAAAGAAATCAAGTTTACCCGCCACAACATTTTCGAACGAGACAATCACACGTGCCAGTATTGCGGCCAAAAGTTCGATCGAAAGGACATGAATCTGGATCACGTCATTCCCCGTGATCGCGGCGGCAGCACCACCTGGGAAAATATCGTCTGCTCCTGCATCGAGTGCAACAGCCGTAAGGCCAACCGCACTCCCGCTGAAGCCGGCATCCGCCTGCTTCGCAAGCCCGTGCGGCCCAAATGGCGTCCCCTGCTGCAGATGCATTTTGCCAAGCGCGGCGAAGATTCCTGGAAGCACTTCCTGGATTTCTCCTACTGGCATGTTGAGCTGACCGATTAGCAATCAGATCACATTCTACTGGCAGTTGATTGCGGGGCTTACCGGATTCGGCATTAATCCATGCCCCGCCGCCTTCACGCTTGTTTAAAGAAAAGATCGCTGAGACACTATCCTCGTGATCTCCGTTTTCGAAGCTCAGAACATCATTCGTTCCCACGCGCATCCGCTTCAGCCAGAACAGGTAGCACTGTCCGCAGCGTTGGGTAGGACACTGCGCGAGCCCGCCGTGGCGGATGCAGATCTGCCCGCATTTGATCGCTCCGCGATGGACGGTTATGCCATTGCTTCACAAGATTCGTCCACGCACTATCGTATTGCAGCTACCATTCAGCCCGGCCAGATTTCGGACATTACGCTGAAGTATGGCGAGACGGCACGTATTTTTACCGGTGCCGCGATTCCAGCAGGTGCGGATTGCGTCATACCGCAGGAGCTCGCGGAAACTGGTGATTCTGGCATCAGCTTCACCTCTCGCCCCACCGTTTCCTACGTACGGAAGCGCGGCGAAGATTCGCGAGCTGGCGACGTACTTATCCAGGCCGGCAAGATTCTGCAGCCCAGTGACCTGGGCATTCTCGCCAGCACCGGTCAGGCATGGCCGGCGGTGACGCAGAAGCCACGCGTACTCCATCTGGTCTCCGGCAATGAGCTCGTCGAGCCGGAACAGATTCCTCTGCCAGGCCAGATTCGCGATTCCAACTCCGCACTTATCACCGCTTTGGTGAACAAGGCTGGTGGTACGGTTGTCGCCCAGATAAAGCTGGCGGACGACGAAGCTTCCGCTCTTCATGGCGCCCGGCTCCTCGCGCCTGGCAGTTTCGATATTCTGCTCTTCTCCGGAGGCGCCAGCGTAGGCGCCTATGACTTTTGCGCCTCCACTCTCCGCACACTCGGTTTTCTGTCCCACTTTCGCCAGGTCAATGTGCGGCCTGGTAAACCGCTTATTTTCGCCAGTCGCGGCCATCAGCTCGCGTTCGGTATACCGGGAAATCCAGTCTCCCATTTCGCGGTCTTCCATCTCTTCATCCGACTCGCGCTTGTGCGTATGCAAGGTGCTGCGACAGAAGCAATCCAGCTCAAAGAAGGACATCTAATGTCCCCGCTTGCTGATGAGCCTAATGCACGCGAAACCTATTGGCCTGCGAGCTGGTCAGTTACGTCGGAAGGTAAAGTCGGGATAACCCCCCTGGCCTGGAATTCTTCCGGACATCTCTCCAGCCTTTCCAACGCCAATGCCCTGCTGCGGGTACCAGCAAATTCACCCACAATACCTGCCGGAGAGCGGGTACAATGGGTGATGGTATAGTCAACGGACACAACAGGAATCGCTTCTTATAAAGCGATCCCGTACTCAGAACTAGGACTTCAGCTCGGATTCCAGCTGTAAAATCTGGTCGCGCAGAGAGGCGGCCTGTTCATAATTTTCTTCCTGAACGGCCAGCGAAAGCTCGTCCTGAAGATCCTTCAGTTTTGACGCCATAATCTGGGCGCGCGCAAACCGCCCCGGTACCTTGCCTTTGTGCGTCGTCCCCTTGTGCATATCCTTCAGGATAACTTCGAGGCCGCTGCCAAAAGTCTGGTAGCACTGGGAGCACCCAAGGCGGGCCGTCTTTTTAAAGTCCGGCTGGGTAAAGCCGCACACGGGGCACACAAGTTCTTGATTATGACTGGTTTTCATTTCTTCCGCCGCACCGAGCCCAAGCAGCATATCGGCCAGTGAAAAGCCGGCGGGATCCGCGACACCTTTCTCCTTCTCGCACTTGGCGCAAAGGTCTATCTTACGCATTTTACCATTGATAATTTGCGTTAAATGGACGGTGGCTTCTTCGGATTTACAAACTTCGCACTGCATAGTGTTTTGAGCTCCTAACGAATCATCCGCCAAATACGATCAAAATTCAACCGGAAAACTTTCATAGCGGTCCGAGATTTTGATTCAACGCATTTTTACAGCGGATGATCCTTTTCATAATATAGCCTGTCCTTGTAGCCACAAGACACAAGCATTTTATTCCTAAGGACTTATCAAAGCCTCACGGCTCGATTTCCAAACGGCTGCCACCGCATGCCCGGCGGGCTTCAGTTCGCCATAAACATCGATAATCGCAGTGTTTACGACGCATGGAAATGCGTCATGCCCCATCCAAAGGATGCAGCCGCCGATGCCGGGAAATCGCTTTTTGCACATGCCGACAGCCAGTGTCAGCAACCGCGCCTGCCGTGCCTGACTCCAGTCCACATACTCATCCAGCCCAGCGGGTTCGCGACCCTTTTCTTTAATAAAGTCGGCCCACTCCAGCCACCAGGAGAATCGGCGCCACAACGGATTCTCAAGCGTGCCTGGAGTCGCGGGCATCCCTCCCGAATAGCGCCGAATAATGGCAGCCGAACTCGTCCCCGGCGCACCTGTTTCGGATCGGAACAGGGAGTCATCGTTTTTCCAGTAGGCCTCGCACTCTTCTGGCGTATCGCCCGGTGCCCGCCAGGGTCCATGTACGTCCCAGTGTACGCCCTGGCCGTATTCCCTGCTATTGGCAAGAAAGCGAGGTCCGGACGACGAGGACGGCACAAACCGACGGCCAGGATCCTCCTCTGACACCAGCGCATTCCAGCGCTGCATTAGCGGATGATCCAGCGTAACAGGTTTGCCCGTGCCTGTTTTACCGCCATTCATATCTCCCTGCAGCTCATTGCCGCCGCACCACATCAACAGCGACACATAATGCTGGCACCTCACGATGTACGAATGCGCAACTTTAGTCAGCACATCCATGCTGGGTTCATCCTCATGCGGCCAGTTTTCATGACCCGATGAGCTCAGCGGAAATTCCTGCCAGACCAGAATGCCGAGCTTATCGCACAGTTCGTAAAACCACGGTTTCTCCAGGTACGCTCCGCCCCAGACACGGAAAATGTTGGCACCCATCGTGTGATAAGTTCCCACCATCTTCTCATAATCTACCTCACGAAGATCTGCAAATGTAGGCGAAAGCGGCGTCCAGTTCACGCCCTGCAAAAAGACTGGCCGACCGTTCACCACGCAGATCCAGGGATCTGCAGCTTCGGGCGCATTCTCACAGGCACGCCATTCAATATGCTTGAATCCAATGACCCTTTCCCGAGCATCAAGAATTTCACCCTGCTCGCCGAGCAACTCCAATGAAAGCCTGTACAAAGGTTGCGCCCCTTCCCCATTTGGCCACCATGGCTGTACGGCAAGGTGGGGCAATTGAAGTCCCCTGGTGAACTCCTCACCGGATATTTCCTTCTCAATCAACAAGTTCTGGGAGGACTGGGCAGAAGCAATCTTAACACGTACGCTCCCGCGATCTGCTAAGCCCGAATAGGTCCCCTTCAGCCACACCCGCCCGGTTCCTTCGGTCAGATCCAGATCCGTCCGGCATCGCAGTTCCGAAATCGCGACAGTCTGCGTAATGATCAGCGAGACAGGTTGCCAGGGTCCGACCTGCACCACACGCTGAATCCAGTCCCAGCCGTAGTTGAAGCGCGGTTTCCAGTCCTTCATCTGCGAGGTGTAGCCCACCTGCCCCAGCCAGCGCGGCGGCACAAAAAAGATGATGTGAAGGTGATTTCCCAATTTCTGAACCAGCTCCGTTACATCAAAACGGTAAGGAATGTATGCATTGTCAAAATTGCCTATCTGCTTCTTGTTGAACACGACAGTGCCATTTCCATCAAGCCCCGCAAAATCCAGTTCATACCGTGCTCCGGGAGCCATATCTGCGAAGTGAGAGTCAGGAATAGCAGCAGAAAACATCCAGTCGCGGTTTTCCACCCACTCACAAGCACGTGAATTCAGGCCTTCGAACCAGTCCGGCAGGAGGCCTGCATTGCGCAACGCGCGTTGAACGGAGCCGGGGACCTGCGCCGGCACACTGCTCACCTCCGGCTCCAGGGCAAAGCCCATTTCCATGGATTTGCCTGTCCAGGATGTTGGCATAAAGCCACTTATACTCCAGGAAAGACTTTCCAGATCAATTTGCTTCCGCTGTGCCGAAAATGTGGGAGCTATAGCAGGGTTCTTCACAAGATCCTGATGCATAAATAGTTATGAATAAAACAAAAACTGATTAGCTGGTAGTATTACAATCGCGAGGTCCTATGCAAATGCTATCTTTATGTTGAAAATCGACAGATGTCCAGATCCTGTTCTATAACAACAACTACGAAAGAGCGCGGCCATGCTTTATCATTCTTTGCTAAATAGTCTGCCGAGACTGCTTTTGCGTAAATGATTTTTCGTCATCGTCGGCGAACTCGCGTAAAGTTATGCGTGCACATGTGGGCAAACCTTAATAAAATCGCAAAGGACACTTCTGCCAGGATGCCCCGCGCACTCCACTTCCCGCCACAAAATAATGGATACTAAAGTCATCTCCGGTCAGCCAAGTTGGACTTTTGCTTCGGACAAAGTTGAAGCCGCCGTTACACAACTGGGCGGTCAGCTTGGCCCCGTCACGTTCACCCTGCCAGACGGCCGCAAGATTTCGCCCTACTCCGTGGCGCCGTGGGCGGAGGAAAACCTGCCCGAGACAATGCCCGCCATCCTCCGCGCGCTTCGCGGCGACTTCTTTTGCGCACCCTTTGGCGGCAACGATTCGCCCTTTGGTGATGAACAGCATCCGGCTCACGGTGAAGTGGCCAATGAGCCGTGGAAGTTTGAAACTCTGACCTCGCTCAACATCGGAAAAAGCCGCGTGATGCTGCATCTCTCCCTCGCTACCAGGGTGCGTGAAGGCCGGGTGGATAAGTACATCCAGCTCCGTGAAGGGGAAAGCGCGGTCTATTCTCAGCACGTTCTTTCCAAGGCATCCGGGCCGATGAATCTGGGCCACCATGCCATGCTGAAATTCCCGGAAACCGAGGGCAGCGGACGCATCAGCACAAGCGCATTGCTGTACGGCCAGGTTGCGCCGCAGACTTTTGAGGAGCCCGAGAAGGGTGGCTACAGCAGTCTGAAGACAGGCGCCACGTTCACCAGCCTGGAAAGTGTCCCGGCTGCCGATGGCGGCACGGTAGATCTGACCCGTTACCCGGCGCGCGGTGGCTTCGAGGATCTGGTCATGTTTGTCCACGAATCCACGCCGGACTTTGCCTGGCTGGCAGTCGCTTTCCCAGAGCAGGGCTATGTCTGGTACACTCTTAAGGATCCACGCACGCTTCGCAGCACGGTCTTCTGGATCTCCAACGGCGGCAGACACTATGAACCGTGGAGCAAACGCCATAAGCTGGTCATGGGTCTGGAAGATGTCACGTCCTACTTCCACTACGGCCTTGCCGAATCGGCGCGGAATAATGAAGTGAATGCACTAGGATATCCCACCGCGCTTGTGCTGGATTCCGACACGCCGCTGACCATCAACTACATACAGGGCGTCACCGCCATTCCCGCAGATTTCGATAAAGTCGCCTCAATTGAGCAGGACACGGACGGCCAGATCACTCTGGTCTCGGCAAATGGCATCCGGGTTACCACTCCTGTGGATACATCCTTTCTCTACAAGACAGGTTAGACCATTTCCCAATGTTAATTGCCCATAGCGTGGAGCTGATTTTGTGTGCAGGCAAGACGCGATTGAGGGAGTGCATTCGATTGAATGCTCGACTGAAATCGCAACGCAGCCTGCACCCAAAAGCGGCCCACGATATGGACAATTAACGCTGGGAAATGGTCTAACATGAACGGGCTGACAAAAACCGGACCAAAGGTGGTCCGGTTTTTTTTATGGAAGATTCAAGCGGCTGTATGCGGCAATGGAAAGGATATTGGGTCGGTATGGATTGTGAGCAGGCGTGTAACCGCAGGAAACCGCGAAGTGATAACGTGTGAAAAAGAACGTGATTTTTTGGAACGCCTCTATTACCGTTTTGGATATGCGAAATGTACTCGTAGCG